>CAYWNI010000323.1:0-3746 GCA_964459525.1 uncultured Lentimicrobiaceae bacterium
AAACGTGTTTTTGGTATTAAAACTTTTATTTTATTTGCAATAATAAACTAAAAAGTTAGTTATATAAAAAAGCTATACATGAAACAGTTAACCAAAGCTGAAGAACAGGTAATGCAGGTGCTGTGGCAACTAAAGCGAGCATTTGTGCGCGACATTATAGAAAAATTACCACCACCAACCCCTGCCTATAACACTGTTTCTACCATTGTCCGCATCCTTGAGCGCAAGGGCTTCGTGGCCTATAAAGCATTTGGCAAGTCGCATGAGTATTATCCACTTGTGGATAAAAAGGCCTACCGTACAGGTTATTTTAAAGATGTGCTCAAAAATTATTTCGGAAATTCGTACCAGTCTTTAGCCTCGTTTTTTACAAAGGAGCAAAACCTGTCTTTGGAAGAACTTGAGGAGATGAAATCCCTCATTGAATCGGAAATCCAACGCAAATCGAAAAACTAAAACCACAAGGTCATGGAAGATTTATTGCAATTTTTTGCTCAGTCCTCAGTGGTACTCATCATCGGGTATCTTGTTTACCGATTGGTGTACCGAAAAGAGGGGTATTTCGTTTTTAACAGGGTCTTTCTGGTGGCGATATTGTTGTTTTCTGTAGTTTTACCTTTGATGCCAATAGATTTGGGTAGTTTTCTTGGAGAATCGACGGCCATCTCTTCGGCTCAAAACCCAATACAAGCCATTAATCATTTTTTATTAAATGAAGTCATCGTCAACTCATCTATGGAGACAGTTTCCATAAAATCAGGTGTTTCGTGGGCATTTTGGATTTTTGTTGTCTATTTAGTAGGTATAGTGATAGGGTTGGCTCGTCTTATTTACCGGATATCGTATTTGTTTTATCTAACACGTGTTTGTCCTAGCAATAAAATTGATGGTGTTACTTTTATCACGATGCCCGAAGGAACTCCGGTTTTTTCCTTTTTCAGATATGTTTTTGTTACAAAGGAAATATTGGATCACCCTGAACAACATCAGCAGATACTTGCTCATGAAAATCAGCATGTTAAACAATTGCACTCCTTGGATGTGCTTTTCTGTGAAATGGTAGCCCTGGTTTTTTGGTTTAACCCTTTTATTTATTTGATAAAAAAGGAGGTTCGTGAAAATCATGAGTTGTTGGCAGATGATGCTGTTCTGATGTATTATCCTGATCAACATCACTATAGTATGTTGTTGGTAACACATTCAACCCAAATGAATTCTCAATTATTAACGCATAATTTTAGTTATTCACTTTTAAAAAGGAGGTTATTTATGATGAAAAATGAAAAGCATCCCTTGAGGATGTTGTTTAAATCGGTTTGGGTTTTTATTGCTTTGGCTATGATGATGGTAGCATGTTCAGAGTCTAATCCTGTTTCGGAAGATTCAGCGATAAGAGATTTAGATTCTTCGGAACTGAATATTCCGGCAGACAGCGTGTCGTTAACAACAATGCACAGCTTTGAAGCCATGGAATCCATGTTTATGGTTACGCTGGGTAAAAACCAACTCACCGTGCTTGAATTGTTTAACGACAAAAACCAAAAGGTGGCTACACTCTTTAATGAAAGCATGGGACCCGGAGAATTTTCAGTAAAATGGAAAATGCCTGAGGGAAGCGCTTATTTTTCCTATGTGCTAAAAGCCGGTGACGAGAGGATTACAGGTAATTTCTCAAGTAATCCAACTGCTCAGTACAATACCGAAAAGGAAGTGTTTACTGTTGTAGAGCAAATGCCTGTTTTTCCAGGAGGTACGGATAAACTAATGAGCTATTTGTCCTCCAATATTACTTATCCTGTAAAAGCCAAACAAGAGGGTATTCAAGGACGCGTATTTGTTAGTTTTGTGGTGGAAGCTGATGGTGCTGTTTCCAATGTAAAGGTGCTCCGTGGAATTGGTGGCGGTTGTGACCAAGAAGCCATCCGCGTGGTAAGCGCTATGCCTAAATGGACACCGGGTATGCAAAGAGGGGAAGCTGTTCGTGTGAGGTACAATTTGCCTATCAAGTTTACACTGGATTAGTGAACTTTTTTTTATTGATATTAACTAAGAAATTAGTTGATGTCAGTACTGATTTTGTAATGAAAAGAAAGTTTGTTGAATGAATACTGAGTCTCCCTCACAAACTTTCTTTTCATTCATTAAGTACCTCTTTTTGATAACTTTGAACGATAATACAATAGACACATGAATCGCAAATACAATTGTTACTTAACGGCTCTCTTGTTGGTAATATTTCTTCAGACTTCGCTGGCACAAGAGGAGAGTAAATTTTTTTTAGCTCGCCAGTATTTTAACTCACTGGACTCACTTTTATCGATAGATGACGGCCGTTTGTGGGGGAAATCATTAAAAGGTCATGTGTTATTTGTTGACCAGGAAACCAGAGAGGTTATGGCCAATCAACCTGATCAAGGGGGAGCATTTTTAGAAGAGAATGAGGTGTTTCTGGGACAATTGCCCGAACAAATCAATATAGCCAATACGTCATTGGATTGGAATGGTCAAAAATGGACGGTAATTATGTGGTCGGCTATCCCTGACGGGGATTTTTATGGAAGAAACAAGTTGTTTATCCACGAAAGTTGGCACAGCATCCAAAATGACCTGCCCATAGAGGCGGTTGTGTCTTCCAATACCTACCTGGATGAAGTTAAAGGTAATTGTTTGATGAAACTGGAGTTTCTTGCCTTGCAAAAGGCACTTTGGTCAGCGGATACCACCGATCAAATAATGCATCTTCGCAATGCATTAACCATACGCACCTATCGACAAGCATTGTTTACAACCAATAACGAAAATGCCTTTGAGCAACATGAGGGTAGTGCTGAATATACGGGATTTAAACTATGTGGGCTTGATCAGGCTGTGGCTCGAAAAGTAGTCGCCATTCAAATGGAAAAATTCCTTTATAGTGAATCGCTCACCCAGTCGTTTGCCTACTTAACTGGTCCTGCATACGGTTATTTATATGACGGCCTTATTTTGGATTGGAGAGAACAGCTGGTGTCGGGTTTGAGCTTTGCTGATATTGGTCACGCTTATCTTGCGAAGATGGATATGTCCGTAAAGCATGAGGTGGGAGAGTCAGATATTGATCAACTTATCGTGTTATATGAAGCTCAGCCCCTTTTGGATGAAATACAAGCAAATTATCAACTGCAAGCCGACCTGAGTGTTCAGTACAGAAAACGATTTTTGGATGGAAGTCAACTCATTATTCCCAATAACAACCTTAATTTCCGATACAATCCTCAAGAAAAGATGGTTACCATCGGCGACAAAGGAGTGGTTTATCATACGATGCGTATCACAGGCGAATGGGGGATTCTTGAAGTTACCGATGGGATTTTTAGAACAAACGATTGGACAGTTTTTGTTGTGGAGGCTCCATTGAAGATAGAAGAAAATCTGGTTTCAGGAACAGGTTATGTGCTTAAACTAAAACAGAATTGGAATGTTCAGGAGATAAAGGAAGGAAAATTTACTTTAAGGATGATCAATTAATCGTTCCAACTTGCCATCCTCATCAAAAATACGTTCTTCGCCTTGTTTTTCGTTGTTGAGATAATGCACTTCACGTTTGATGTTGCCATTGGGCCACCAGGCTTTTTGCAGTCCGCTGCCGTTTATATAGTTGCCCACACCAACAATCCCGCCGTTTTCAGCATAATAAATCCACCTGCCGTCAAATAATCCCATGTTATATTGTCCATCAATTTTAGTTTGCCCTGATGAATACCATA
>CAYWNI010000324.1:0-3741 GCA_964459525.1 uncultured Lentimicrobiaceae bacterium
ATTATATTCAAATAGTTTCACGGGCAGGATTCGAATACACCATCAAGAAACAGTTTATTATTCGTGCCGGAACGAGTACTTATGGCGAAATATTTACGATGGGATTTGGTTTTACATCACGCTATTTCCAGTTCGACATTAGTGCAGGCATGCACGAAACACTTGGGTTTTCGCCACAATCGTCATTGCTTTTTAAATTCTAAACATGGAAAACCGAAAAAAAACTTCTTTTTTCCGCTTGGGATTGCTGCTGCCTTTTTTGTGGCTCGCAACCACCACCTTTGCGCAGGAACCTGACAGCACTTCGGTAACTAATCTGGAGTTTATAACCGATCAACTGGAAGATTTAGCCGAAAGAACTGACGTTGAACTGGATTATAGCGACCTGCTCGAAGAATATCTCTATTACGCCAATTACCCCATCAACCTAAACGGAAAAAACATCGAGGCGCTACGCGACCTTTATCTGATTAACGACATGCAGCTCAATAATCTAAAGACAACCATACGAGAATTTGGCCCATTGGTGAGCCTTTTCGAACTGCAAAATATTCCTGGTTTCGATGAAGAAACCATTAAAAACATGATGCTTTTTGTAACCGTTGAAGCTTCCGACAAAAAGACTGCGTTAAACCTCAAAGATGTCTTTAAATACGGAAATCATCAGGTTATTGCTAGATATGAGCAGGTGCTTGAAAAACGAGCAGGTTACAAAATTCCAATCGACTCGGCCATTTACCATCCAGGATCCGCTTATCTAGGTTCTCCGGAAAAGTATTATGCCCGTTATGCCTTTAATTATAGAAACAAGGTTAGGTTTGGCTTTACACTCGACAAAGACCCAGGAGAACCAGTCTGGAAAAACAAACTTCCTGATACCCTTCAAGGACTTATTGGTAACAAAACAGGTCCGCTAGTCGACTTTGCATCAGTATTTTTGTATGCTGAAACAGAGGGTTTTGTAAGGCAGATTGCTGTTGGCGACTACCACCTGGAATTTGGACAAGGGCTTACTTTGTGGAGTGGTCTGTCGTTTGGAAAATCATCTGAAGGAACACAAATACGACAATTCGGGCGCGGTATTCGTCCTAATTCTTCCTCCAACGAAAACAGGTTTTTCCGAGGTGCTGCCGTTACGTTAGGGTACGACAGATTTCTTTTCACTCCGTTTTTCTCATCCAACCGCATCGACAGCAATATTGAAGCCGATGTTGTTGACCAAGATGAAGGAGTAACCAGTATTATAGAGACAGGTTTGCACCGCACCATAAACGAAATGCTCGACAAGCGCAGTCTGCAAGTGGTTATTTATGGAGCACATGGTTCGTATCAGTCAAACAGACTCCACCTTGGCTTAACTGCCTACCAAACAGCGCTTGGCACACCGCTCGAACCTTCAGGCGACATCTATAAAAAATTCAACCTTAGCGGTGACAGACTTACCAATTATGGTACCGACATCTCCTTTAATTTCAACAAGTTTAATTTTTTTGGAGAGTTTGCGCTCTCATCGAATGGCGGTAGTGCTGGTCTGGCTGGTGTAAACACGTTATTTTCGGAACAATTTATGATGACCGTTTTTTACCATGATTATGGCCTTGATTACCAAAATTTGTATGCTAATCCTTTTTACGAAAGTAGTGCTTTGGCTAACGAAAGAGGAATTTATATCGGATTTAAAGCTCTGTTATACAAAAGCCTAAACTTATCAGGCTACATCGACCATTTTCAGTATCCATGGCTCAAATACCGGGTTGATGCGCCATCGTTGGGGCACGATTATCTGTTACAATTAACCTACACACCGGTTCGGGCGATAAGTTCATACATTCGGGTACGGATGAAAGACAAAGAAGAAAATTACAGCGATCCATACGAATACACGAAAAAGATTGTGCACGCAAAGCGTAATGAGTTTCGTTTTTTTATTTCTTACGAGATTCTACCGGAACTTACCTTTAAAAACCGTCTTGATGTGGTGTATTTTCATAAGGAATCGAGCAAGGCCGAAAACGGATACATGCTTTACCACGACATCCTTTACCGACCTGAGAAATTCCCGGTAGAACTCTCATTTAGATACGCTCTTTTCGGTACCGATGGCTATGATTCACGCATTTACACCTACGAAAATGATGTGCTTTATGCTTTTAGCATACCCTCCTACTTTGGTGATGGGCAAAGGGTTTACCTCATGGCCAAATGGCGGGTTTCGTCACGCATAAATTTCTGGCTCAGGTTGGCCAGAACAACATATTTCAACCAAAACACAATCAGTTCAGGCGCTGACGAAATTTTAGGCAACCACAAAACCGAAGTAAAGGCAGAAGTAAAAATTAAACTGTAATCGGTGAGTAATTAATAAAGTTTCTGACGCTTAAAAAAATAAGGAAGTAATATGCCCTCAAAGCCCTGATTAATGTCGGCTTCCACATATTCGATGCCATACGCACCGCAGCGCTGTTCAAGCATTAACCGTGATGCTGCAGCGGCTTTACGGTAGTTTTGTCGAACATCCATCGGGTTGAGTTTTAGCTCCTCCCCTGTCTCCATATCAACAAACCGGTATGGTCTATCGTCAAAGTCAAGTTGTTCTTCAAGTTTTTTGTCTTTCACATGAAATAAAATCACTTCATGTTTGTCGTGTTTCAGGTGCTGTAAGGCTGCAAAATGTTCTTCCAGGTTTTCATTTTGGTCGAGCATATCGCTAAAAATCACCACCAGCGACCGTTGATGAATCATTTCGGATAAACGATGAAGCGAAAAAGCTACATCGGTAGGTTTTCCTTTGTTCGCTTTGTTTTCAATCAGCTTTTCAAGTTCAGCCATCAAGTATTTGTGATGCATTACACTCGAACGGGCTTCGGTGTGTAGCTCAAGCTGGTTACTGAAACAGCTCAAAGCCACAGCATCACGTTGTTTTTTCATCAGCACCGACAAAGCTGCCGCTGCATAAACTGAAAACACGATTTTATTCGGATTATTGATGTCTGCATGATTTGCAACTGGAAAATACATGGAAGATGATCTGTCGATAACCAAATGACAACGCAGATTGGTTTCCTCCTCGAAACGTTTTACGAACAACTTGTCGGTTTTGCCAAAAAGTTTCCAGTCGATAAAGCGAGTTGATTCCCCAGCATTGTATTGACGGTGTTCGGCAAACTCAACCGAAAAACCATGAAAAGGGCTTTTGTGCAAGCCTGTTATAAAACCCTCAACAGCCTGATGAGCGATCAATTCAAGTGAATTAAACGCTTCTATTTGGCTGTATTGAATGTTGTTACTCAGAAAACGAGATATAACACCAAAAGGCCGTATGTAACAGCCTTTTGATTGATTATTTGGTTAGCCTAAATTAAGGTTTCCAACTTGGAAACAAGAACTTGTTTTGGAACTGCACCAACCTGTTTGTCAACTACTTCTCCATTTTTGAAGAAAAGAATGGTAGGAATGTTTCGGATACCATATTTACGTGCAACTTCCGGGTTGTGATCAACATCCAGTTTACCTACCACCGCTTTTTCAGCATAATCCTGTCCAATTTCTTCCACTACAGGACCTACAATGCGACATGGGCCGCACCATACTGCCCAAAAGTCAACAATTACAGGTTTATCAGATTTAATTACCAGTGATTCAAAGTTAGCGTCTGTTAATTCCAGTGCCATAATACTATATTTTTAAAATTTGAGAAATGCAAAAGTAATCAGAATACATATTTATGAGGAGATTTGTTCT
>CAYWNI010000325.1:0-3738 GCA_964459525.1 uncultured Lentimicrobiaceae bacterium
TGTGCCAAATATTTCAGGGTAATTTTCGGCATACTCAAAATACAAATCCTGATGAATAAAAGTTGCAGGTAAATATGCGTAATAAACTTTGGCGTCTGATTTTATAATGCTATGTGAATCCCATCGTTTGTTCTGAAAACCAAAAACCATGATTACAATAGCAATAAGCACAAGGATATAGGAGGAAATGGATGTTGTATTTAATTTTGACTTAATCATTATTTTTGGTTTAATTACCATCTGGTTTGGTCTTTATTTATACAAAAACGGGTTTTAAAAAAAACTAGTTTTGTATAAATGCATTGCAAATTCTGCCGCAAAAATAATGAACTAAATGATTGGTCAAAGAATGAGCCTATTTCTTATACTGCTTGCTGATTTTATTGTCTAGAAGAATATATTCCTTTAAATATATATTGGTTTTTATAGGCGTAGTGGGTCATTTTTATAAAGAAAGACAGCGCTTTACCTAAAAGAATTTATAATTGAATAGAATATTTCTAACTTTATGTTACTTTTGTCATCTAAAATAACTTTTTAAAGCTCTTAAATCATGAAAAAATTAATCCCCGTAGCCCTTATGCTGATGCTTATTGGCGTTGTATTCTCAGGATGTAAAGAAAGTAGTTCACTTCTGGATGTTACTTTTGAAGCCGATTACCAATCAGATTTAGATGTGGTTGTATCTCCATCCACTGTCAAAGCTGGTATCAATGGTATGTTTAATTCCTCAACAACCATCGACCCGCTTTCTAATAGCGATCTGGCCGAATATGCGAACAACATTAAATCAGTTGAAATACTGGAAGCATACGGTACTATTCTGGAAGTAAGCAGCAATGCTACCATTTTAACTGCCGATGTTAACATCACTGCTTCAGAGATGCCCAACGCCGAATGGTTGTTTACCAACGTACCTGTTGAAGTTGGGACTGTTGTTGAGTTGACCAATGCCGATGGTCAGTTAATTAAGCTCAGCAATATTCTGAACTCAAAGAAAACATTTACTGTTACCTTCACTGGCGAAACCGAAGAAGATAATGTAACATTTACCATGCGTATTTATATTCGCGCTAAAATTACAGCTAACCCTTTGTAGTTGAGTGTTTATATAAAAGAAAAAACAGCAGCCTTTTGGCTTGCAGATTAGTCAAAGCCAGAAAATAGTAAGCTTATGCAACTGTTTTCTGGCTTTTTTTATGATTAAAATTGAAATTTCTGGAATTAGTGAATTTCAGTGCTACTCATGATAATAAATCCGCTTCACCCTTCTTGATATCCGGCTAAGCATTTCATAGGGGATGGTTTGAGCCCGATGAGCCAGATCAGTAACTGTGTGTTCCTCATTAAAAACAATCACATCGTCGTTTTCTTCAGCAATTATGTCTGTGAGGTCTACCATGCACATGTCCATACAAATGTCGCCGATGATGGGAGCAGGTTGGTTGTTTATAAACAAAAATGCCCGCTCGTTGCCTAGTGCGCGCAAAAGCCCATCAGCATAACCAATACTTACGACACCTACGCGGGTGTCTTTTTTTGCCACCCAACTGCGGTTATAACCAACGCTTTCTCCGGTTTTCACCTGTCGTATTTGCACCAGCACCGACTTAAGCCTAATGGCATGATCGAGCTGCAACGCTTGATCGCCAATTCCGTACATGCCGATGCCCAGACGAACCATGTCCATGTGCGAATCGGGGAATCGGCTTATGCCTGAAGAGTTCGCCAGGTGAAAAAGCACTTTGTGATCGAAATGACTGGTAATTTGCTGTTTTATAGCATACATCCGCATAATTTGCTCCTGCGTAAACGTATCAAATTCAGGACGATCGCTGGCAGCTAAATGCGAAAAAACAGATTGCAAATACAGAGATGGGTTTTCTTGGATGGCGGCTATTACCTGAGCAATTTCAGATTGATCGAACCCAAGCCTGTGCATACCTGTGTTTACTTTAAGGTGTATTTTAACAGGTTTGTTCTGGGGAAGTACATTTCTGCTGATGGCTTTTTTAAGCAAATGAAGTGTTCTAAAGTTAAAAACTTCGGGCTCAAGTTGGTGCCTGATCATAGCATCCATGGCATGTTCTTCCGGACTCATCACCAAAATAGGCAGCTCAATACCTGCCTTACGTAGCTCTACTCCTTCATCTGCATAAGCAACAGCCAGGTAATCAACCTGATGGTATTGTAATACGTTTGCGATTTCGAAGCTGCCACTCCCATACGAAAATGCTTTTACCATGGCCATAATTTGCGTGCCTGGTTTTACTTTTGCCCTGAATTTATTCACGTTGTTGATGAGCGCATTCAGGTTGATTTCGAGTACAGTTTCATGTGCTTTTTGCTGTAAGATGCGGCTCAATTGCTCAAACTCAAAAATACGGGCTCCTTTAAGCAGTATGGTTCTTCCTGATAATCCGGCAAACGAAAAATTCCGAATAAAATCTTCTGTCGTTTCAAAGAAAAGTGAACCGCGTTCAAACTTATCAGCTTGCCTGCTAATGGCCTTACCAATGCCTATTAATTGGTGTATATTTTTCTCTTGTAGCAAGTTGGCCACATTGCTATACAATTCAATCTCATTTTGTCCGCTTTGCAGGATGTCGCTCAGGATAACCGTTTTTTGCTTGTGTTGGTTTTGCTGGTTCAGAAAATCTAAAGCAATGGCCAGCGAATTATAATCAGAGTTATAGGCATCGTTGATGATGGTGCTGTTGTTGATACCTTCTTTCAGTTCCAAACGCATGGCGATGGGTGAAAGAAGTTGCATGCGACGCTTAATCAATTCGTTGTCGTAACCCCGATGCAACATGGTAGCCCAGCAATGGATGGCATTCTCAATGGAAGCTTCGTCGGTAAAAGGGATATTAATATTGATTTCATTTTCTGTAAAAAAGGCTTCAATGGTTGTGGCCTTTTCGCTTTTCTGAATAGATTTTATAATAAGTTGGCAATCCAGATCCTTTCCCCAGGTAAAAGTTTTGATTTTGTCGAGAATACCCGATCGTATAACACCACCATGAATTTCCTTCTGATCAGATCGGTAAATCAGCGTGTCGACTTTGGTAAACAGCTTTAATTTTTCACCGGTTTTTTGGGTGTGGTTGATAAAGTTCTCGTCGTGGGCTTGCCCTACATTGGTAAAAATCCCGATGGTGGGCAGAATAATTGGTTGTAGGCATTGCATTTCTTCAGGCTCAGAAATACCCGCTTCAAAAATGCCCATTTCGTGCTTGTCATTTATCTGCCATACCGACAGTGGAACACCTATCTGTGAGTTGTAACTTTTTGGGCTTCTGATTATTTTCTCATCGTCGTGCATCAACTGGTAAAGCCATTCCTTTACGATGGTTTTTCCGTTGCTACCTGTAATGCCAATTACAGGAATGGAGTAGTTTTTTCGGTGTTGGGCAGTTAATTGTTGTAAGGCAAATAACGAGGATTTTACAATAAAAAAGGAAGCTTCTGGGAATTGCAAATTTTCATTGGTAAGTCTTGTTACAACAAAATTGCGAACACCTTTTTTGTACAAACTACCGATATAATTGTGGCCATCGTTGCGTTTGCTTGCCAGTGCAAAAAACAAAGCACCTTCAGGAGAAATGAGTTTGCGGCTGTCAATAAGAATGTCTGTAACAGCAATGCTCTCCGCATTTGGGCTGATTAGTTCTGCCTGAAAAATTTTCACGAGCTCAGCGCCCGAATACTGTTTGTGTTGCATTGCTAAGCTGTTTT
>CAYWNI010000326.1:0-3730 GCA_964459525.1 uncultured Lentimicrobiaceae bacterium
ATGACACAGCAGGAAAACAAACTTGTGGAGTATTTCCTTGGCTCAGCGGCTCAGTCCATCATCCGGATGTCGCAAGTGCCCGTAATGTCGGTCACTCCTTTTGAACTGGGTTCATATTCAGTAACATACTAAGATAATCAAGGTAACAGGTGTCTGAATTATTGCTCCTTTTTTTTTAAGATTTTATTGTGTAATTATGACAGAATTATTTGCTGAGATATTAAGTATTGGCGACGAGTTACTTATAGGTCAGGTAACAAACACCAACGCCAGCTGGATGGCCTCCGAATTAAATAAAAATGGGATTCATGTTGTGCAAATCAGTGCGGTTGGCGATCATCCCGACAGGATAAAAAACGCTCTCAACGAAGCTTTCGCCAGAGCGAGTATCGTACTTATGACGGGCGGACTTGGCCCTACCAAAGACGATATCACCAAAAATGTATTGGCAGCTTATTTCGGGTGCGGGCTGGTTTTTCATGAGCCCACTTTTGAGCATGTGAAGGCGCTGTTTGCCATGCGCAATTACCCCGTTACCGAAGTAAACCGCATGCAGGCACTTGTGCCGGAGTGCTGTATTCCATTAAAAAACAAGAACGGAACAGCGCCGGGCATGTGGTTCGATCAGCAAGAAAAGGTTGCTGTGTCGATGCCTGGCGTTCCTTTCGAGATGCAAACTTTGATGCGCGAAGAGGTAATTCCACGTTTGAAACAAAAGTTCAAATTAGGAACCATTTATCATAAAACTATCATGACCCATGGGCTTGGCGAATCGGCTTTGGCAGAGCGAATTGAGTCGTGGGAATCAGCTCTGCCGTCAGCTATAAAATTGGCTTATTTGCCACAGCCCGGTATTGTAAGGCTGCGGCTCTCCATTTCTGGTGATGATGAGCTGCAGCTTAAAGAAATGGTTCATCAGCACTGTCGGCAGCTTACGGAACTTATCCCTGAGTTGATTTTTGGTTACGACGACATACTTTTAGAAGAAGTGGTGGGACAACAGCTAAAACAATTGGGCAAAACCATGTCGGCGGCTGAAAGCTGCACGGGAGGATACCTGTCGCATTTAATAACGGCCATTCCCGGAAGTTCGGTCTATTTTAACGGCTCAGTGGTAAGTTACTCAAACCAGGCAAAATCCGACCTCTTACAAGTACCGCAGAACCTGATCAATGAGTTGGGTGCTGTGAGTCGGCAGGTGGTGGAGGCCATGGCTGTCGGCTCGCTAAATAAGTTTAATTCAGATTGTGCTTTGTCGGTAAGCGGCATAGCCGGACCCGATGGCGGAACACCCGAAAAACCTGTGGGGACAGTTTGGGTGGCATTGGCTACAAAGGACGGGGTTCGATCGCAGTTGTTTCATTTTGGCGAACACCGCGGAAGAAATATCCGGCGATCGGCATTGGCAGCACTAAATATGCTGAGGGTGGAGCTGCAAAAGCAATTGAAAACAAAGAAGGAAAGTTGTTGTAACTAAAAAAAAGCCGGAATCAACCGGCTTTTCTACTTTTTACACCTCTGCACTCATTGTCTGCAGTTTTCGGTCTATTTTTTTAAACAAGCCCTGAAGCACCGTTCCCGGCCCTACCTCGATTATAGTGGTAGCACCATCGGCAATGATGTTTTGCATGGTCTTGGTCCAGCGAACGGGGGAGGTGAGCTGGGCGATGAGGTTGTTTTTAATAATTTCCGGATCGTTTACCGATTGCCCGGTTACATTTTGGTAGATGGGGCAAATGCCTTTGTTGAACTTGGTCGCGTTTATCGCCTGTCCGAGCTCAACACGGGCTGGTTCCATAAGTGGCGAGTGGAATGCGCCGCCAACTTTCAGCATGAGAGCTCTTTTTGCGCCGGCTTCGTTGCATTTTTCAATGGCTTTTTCTACGCCTGCTATGCTGCCCGAAATAACAAGCTGCCCCGGACTGTTGTAGTTTGCCGGCACAACTACCTCGCTAATGCTGTGGCAAATTTGCTCCACCTTACTATCTTCAAGGCCAAGAATAGCTGCCATTGTAGAGGGCTCAACTTCGCATGCTTTTTGCATGGCGGCGGCCCTCTTTGCAACCAGCTTTAAACCATCTTCAAACGACAGTACGCCGTTGGCTACCAACGCGCTGAATTCGCCAAGCGAATGACCTGCAACCATATCGGGTTTAAATTCTGTGCCTAACACGTTGGCCAGGATAACAGAGTGAAGAAAAATAGCCGGCTGGGTTACATTTGTTTGCCGCAGGTCTTCCTCGGTGCCCTCAAACATCACATCTGTAATCTTAAATTTCAGTATGCCGTTGGCTTTCTGAAAAAGCTCTTTGGCTTTGGCCGATTTGTCGAAAAGGTCTTTTCCCATTCCAACATATTGTGCTCCCTGACCGGGAAAAACATACACATTCATAGTTTGTGGTTTACGATTAAATAACTGCTATACGAACCGATGAGTTTATAAAACGATTTTCATTTAGTTGGGTATAGCGGCTTAAACATCTTAATTTCAGGGGTATACATTTATTTTCTGTTTCCCAGGAACCGGAGCAAAAATAAGAATAAATTGATAAAGTCAAGATATAAAGTCAAAGCACCAAAAATGGTCATCTTACGCATGTTTTCGTTGCTGCTTGCAGCGTTTGCGCCAATCCTTTTAAGCTTCTGCACATCGTAGGCTGTAAGCCCGGCAAAAATCATCACGCCTAAAAAACTAATGATGTAATCGAGTTGGGTGCTTTTCATGAAGAAATTAACGAGCGTGGCGATGATTATGCCGAACAGCGCCATCAACAGGATGCTTCCAAACTTGGTGAGATCGGTTTTTGTAGTGTAACCGAGCAAAGCCATAAAACCAAACATAGCCGTAGTTACCAAAAAGGTTTTAGCGATTGATGGAAGTGTGTACACGTAGAAAATAAAGCTGAGACTCATTCCCATGAGGACTGAGTAGCCAACAAAAACCAGCAACATGGTAGACGCCGACATGCGGTTAAAACCTGCCGACATCCAAAGCACCAAACCCAATGGAGCCAGCATGACAATCCATCCGAGCATCGACATGGAGCCGGTTTCCGGATTTAGTAGCATGGCCATCAGTTGTGTGTTCGATGCAAAAAGCCACGAAGTAACTGCTGTAATGCCAAGTGCGATGCCCATCCAGGCAAACACGCCGGTAATAAATGACTGCGCCACAGGCAAGGCGGTTTCTCTTTCTGAGTAGTTTATTTGATTAAAATGATTCATCTCATGCAAGTTTTTAGGTGAACGTTAGTTTTTTGCTTTTAGTCTTAGAAAAGCAGTTTTTAGAGGGTTTTAGTTAGGATAGTTTTGTTGAGATCAAGCTGATGAACTCAGCCCTGGTTTCTGCTCTGCGAAACGCTCCGGTAAAGTCGCTGGTGGTGGTAACTGAATTTTGTTTTTGAACGCCGCGCATGGCCATACACAGGTGCTTGGCTTCAATAACAACAGCTACGCCAAGTGGGTTTAGCGTATTTTGTATGGCATCTTTAATTTGCGAAGTCAGGCGTTCCTGCACCTGCAAACGGCGCGAGTAAGCTTCCACCACACGGGCTATTTTGCTCAATCCGGTTATGTAACCATTTGGAATATAGGCCACATGCGCCCGCCCGATAAACGGAATCATGTGGTGCTCGCACATGCTGAATATTTCAATGTCCTTTACAATCACCATCTCACGGTAATCTTCTTTAAATTTTGCCGAGAGCAGTATTTGCTCCGGGTCGTGGTC
>CAYWNI010000327.1:0-3717 GCA_964459525.1 uncultured Lentimicrobiaceae bacterium
GCACAGGGTCAATACCCCCGGTTTGATTGACCCATTCCATGAATGCTGTCATTTTGTCAATCAAAAACGAAATGGCAACACCATCCAGAAGGGGTAGGGTGGTATCGCCCATTTTTTGATAGTATCGTGGATTTTTTGTGAGGACAAGCTTGATGTTTTCTACCCAATTTTGTAGTTGAAATGGGCCAGTTCCCACAGGGTGAACCCTGAACTCCTTGCCGTAGTAAGCGATGGCTTCTTTTGGCACTACCGCGCAATACGGCATGCTCAAAATTCCTAAGAATGGAGGGAAAGGTTCTGTTATCCGAATGGTTAAGGTACTATCATTTTTAGCCTGAATGGCAGTTTCTCCATCGTTTATCTCAACTTTCGACAAAACCCAAGCGCCTGGCGATGCGGTTGCTGGGTTTAGAAGTCGTTTTAAGCTGTATTCAAAATCCTTGGCATTTACCTTTCTGGCTTGGCCATCGAAAGCGATATTGTCATGAAAATAAACGTCTTGTCGGAGGTTAAAAGTGTAGGTAAGTCCGTCAGGCGAGATATCCCAACTGTGGGCAATGGCTGGTTCAATATTCAGGCTGTCGTCGAGTTGCACCAACCCGTCGTATAGTTGATTGCATACCCATGTGTGGGGTTGGTCTCGAGCAAAAGCTGGATCCAGATTCACAAGACCGGATGACTCGTTGTAACGAAAAATCATTTTTTCGTCATGGTTGTGTTTTGGCGAGCAGCCCATGTACAATAAAGAAAGCGTCAGAAACAGAAATAAAGTCCAGGAAACACGCCCAACGTTCTTGAAAAGTAACAAAGTATTTTATGATTTAAATTCAGCTCAAAATTACTTAAATTATATCATCCCATATTATTTATAGCTGAAACCTGAAGCTACCCTATTTTGATTGTAATCATTTGAAGCGTGCTGGATGGGTCTTGAAGGCATGGTTATACACAAAAAAAAAACCATGGAACAGCTTACTAAGGCCGTACCATGGTATTTCTCTTTTTTCAGATGCAACTAAAATCGATAGGACACGCCAGCATTAACGATGCCCTTATACCCAAAACCTACTTCGGCTATTCCAGCCAAGTCTTTACCTACCCTAAACCCGACACCGGTAACCTGGAAGTTAAAGTGGCTAAAATCCTCCGTCGTATTGGGTTGTTTGTCGCTGCGTTGTATTTCACCTTTGGCGATGGTATAGCCAACTCCTGCCCCTGAATAGAGCTTGAAAATTGGTTTAGTTAAGTAAACAATTCGTCCCTCAAGAGCAATGGTAAGATAGTATCTGTTGTCTTTTCCAACGTATGAACCAAAAATGTACGCATCAGCGGTAGACTGTTGATAGGCGAAAGTACCTCCGAGTTGTAACATTTTATTCACGTTACGAGAGTAGTTCAGACTAATCGCCCCTGAGCTAACTCCGCTGTTGGTGGTCAAACCAACAATACTGGTAAAGATATTACCAAAAAGGTCGACAAAATCATCCGTGGATGCTACACCGTAACTAAGCGAAACGGTATTTGTTTTTTCTTCTTGTGCTTGAAGCAAGCTAATGTTCATTGCTAAGAGAATGAATGTTGAGAGGAGGATTTTTTTCATGTGTTGTAATTAATTAAGGTTTTTAGCTTTGTGAAAATAATAAAATTCCAACTTGGTAATTTTTCTTATCTGGCAGAAACCCGGGGTTCACCACGAGAGTGAACCCCTTGGAAACTGCCGATAGCCCAAGGCTATTTTGTTAGTAAACTTGTAATTTGGCAGCAGCCATGCCAGTGCCTAGCTTCACCTGAACAACATACAAACCAGATTTAAGGCTTTGGACGGGTAAAGTATAAGCGTTACTGCCAGGATAAAGTGGCCAGCTCTCAACCTGAATCACCTTTTGACCTGCAGTATTGAGTACCGTTATCTGAGCACGCTCATTTGTAGTGGATTGTATTTCCAGTTGCACCCTGTCTCGTGCCGGGTTAGGAAAAAGGTTAAAATCTATGCTTGCTTTACTCCACGCAAAAATACCTGTGCCAATACTTCCGCGACTGGTAATATTTTGTCCATACAGAATGTCAACATTATGTATGCCGGATTCCATCCATTCCAAATGTTTATTCCATGTTGCAACCCATTGTCCATCAATTTCCTCCGTAACATCCAGTCCTCGTTTTTCACTATCACTCGATGATAATACTGCATCGTCTGTCCAGACCTTATTGCCATCTTCATCAATTTTTCGTGCTATCACCTTTACCGATTGATCTTCGGATAAATAATCTAAATGAAAAATCAGGTTGTTGCCATCAGAAGCCTGTTTAACATTTACCCAACCATATTTTTCATCTATAGTATATAAAGGAGGATAAATTTCCATCCCTTCTATTCCCCAACGTCTGACTCCTTCTTGACTTATTTTCTGACCAACAATACGTTCGGTTGCATCTACACCCATCCCCTCTCTTTCTACCCAGACGATAAGGAGTTCAGGACTGTCTTTGAAGCAGGCCATATCAAAATCGGCTCGCTCGATGTGTACTCCGAAGCGAATAGCCACAGGAACAGGATTGGGATAGAATAATGGTTCGGCATAGGGATCCATACGCTGAACAAACAATTGGAAATCCGCAGTGATATGTTCAGCATAAAAAGAGGCCAGATAAAACCCTCCATTATTATCAGGGGTAAGTTTATAGGGCATCATGGGGGGGTCGTTAAAATAATGGTTGTAGGTGAAAAGTAATTTTGGGTGTGCGAAAAGTGGTGTTCCCGCCTCATCAAATTGTTGCGCCATGAGTACTTGATCGAACATGGTAGTAGTGTCGTTTATTACCGTAACCTGATCTTGTTTGTACACACACATGTTCCTGCCTTCGGTTTTTACAAGTGTTGCATCCAACTGATACTGTTTATCCTCAATCGGTGGCGAGTAAGACCACTGTAATTCACCCTGAGGAGAGTACTGTTTCGTTACCAAAAAACTCATGTCTATTTGTAACTCTTCATTTTTAAAGTATTGCTCATAGCTTGCCAATAGATTTTGTTCATCAGTTACCAAAAGGGTTATACCAAAATCGGCATAAGACTCAGGATTACTAATTTCGATACCATGATTGCCCCAGAGTTTCTCTCCTGAAAGGGTGAGGGCGTTGAGATGAATATGAGCAACATCATCGCCTGTTATAGTGTCTGTTGTATATGATGTATATCCGAGATAAATTCGGGAGTCGTTGCTGAAAGCAATATCTACGCCTGGCACCCATGTTTTATTGGGAGCATCATCTATTAACAGACCTAACTCACCCCATTGACTCACTCCATGGAAATTGTATTTCTTAAGGTAGAGTGCATAATTTAAGGCTGAGTCGGCCACCTTGTGGTAGTAAAACAGGTAATAAGAAGAGTCAATGGGATTCACCCTGAATTCTCCATAGGAATAGGTGCTGTCGGCACCAGAGAGTAAATTGTTCTGTAGTGGGTTATCAGTCCATTGTGCTTGTACAACAAATGAAAATGTTAACGCCATCAAAATCATGGTTGTAATTTTAAGAGTAATCTTTTTCATAGCATTTGATTTTTATGTGAATAATACTTTATTTGGTTCGGTGGTAAATCCAAGTGGAGCCTTCTTTTAAAGCCCTGAAAATGGCTGAAACATGAATGGTTTGATTCATAACAGGAGTGATAGGTGGCCATTCCACAAAGCTGACATTTGGATTGGTGCCAAG
>CAYWNI010000328.1:0-3701 GCA_964459525.1 uncultured Lentimicrobiaceae bacterium
TCACTATATATCTTCCCATTAATGCAACCAGCATCCGCGTTGCAAACGCGGACGACGGCAATTCTTATAAAAAAATGATAAGTCTTGATTATTTGTGTAAAACGTCTCTCGTCCGCGTTTGAAACGCGGATGTAAAATATCGTATCTTACTATATATCTTTCCATTAAAGCAACCAGCATCCGCGTTGCAAACGCGGACGAGGGCAATTCTTATAAAAAAATGATAAGTCTTGATTATTTGTGTAAATTTAGAGTTGCACTACAAATTTACACAAATGTATATTCCTAGGACGATTGAAAAAGAAGTCTTGGCTTAGGCAACAGGATTTCGTCACCTCCATCACCTCCGTCACCTTCCTTTCACATCTCCACTTCTACCCGAGTTCCAATGGCTTTTCCTCCGGCATCGTATAAATCGGTATAATTTACTTGGATGTCTTTTCCTCCCATTTTACGGTTTAGCATTATCATGTCGTGCAGGATGTGGAGGCCATTGCCCTCGTTACTTTTCTGAACCTTGGCAGCTTCGCGGCCTATGCCGTTGTCTTCCACAACAATAATGGTTCTTCTGTTTTGCACTGAAACCAAAACCAGAATGCGTTTGAGTCCAACTTTGTTGCGAAGGCCATGTTTTATTGCATTCTCAACCAACAACTGAATAAGCATCCGAGGCAACCGGATATTCGTTTCAACATCTTTTTTTACACTTATCTCGAACTCAAAATCTTCCTTAAACCGGTATTTTTCTAACTCGAGGTAGTGCCGCACAAAATCAAGTTCCTGACTTAGGGAAATGTCAATTTTGTCTTCTCTTGACATCATTCGGCGCAGCAAATGACTAAAACTGATAACCTGGCTGTAAGCCACATTGGTGTTTCCCTGAGCCACATTGTTGGCCATGCCATTGAGCACGTTAAACATAAAATGGGGGTCGAGCTGACTCTTTAGTGTGCGCATCTGCAAACTATTAATGGTGGCTTCAATTTGTTGTTTGCGTTTTGCCTGAAGCAATTGAAGCTTTTGTGTTAACCAAAGCACCAGTACTACTGAACCAAAAATCAAAAGCCACAGGGGATATTTAAGGTAATAAAGCGCGTCGCGACTGTAGTGGTAAAAATAGAGGTTATCATCTGTTTGAATAAAAAGCTCGCTTTGTTTTGTCCCGTTACGTTTTACCCCGATTATAAACGCCTGCCTACGAGAAAAAGGCTGTATCTCAGGTATTCGTGTAGGATTCTTAAGATTTTCGTCAAAAACGACAATCCTTTCCGATGTCCTGCCAGAAAACACCCACTCTTTTTTTCCATCACCATCCAAGTCTGCTCTCATCTGAAGGGAAAGAAACGGAATGTCAATCTGTATTTTTAACAAATTAAAGTCCTGATCTGTAAGCAAGAAATATTGCTCTATTTTACCTATCACAAGGTAGGATTTTCCTTTAATTTGAATTGGCTGATTAATTAAGTTAACGTCTTTCCACTGTTCCATAGTAAATTCAAACAATTGGCTAGACAAAGGTGTTCCTTTATACTGATAGAATGTAACCGTAAACTGGTATTCGAGTGGATTAACCGAGCAAGCGGAGATCATTTTTGTTCCCTCATCGCTTTCAAAACTGGAAATAATTACCGAGGACGTAATACCCTTTATAGTGACGGGAGCAAAACGATAATCAAGGTGGTGATCGAAACCAATAAACCAAGAAGAGTAATCGTTAAATGGGATTTGGGAAGTATCGGGTATGTTGGCGGTGGCACCAGATCCACAGTAAAGTTCGGGTAACGAATCGCCATTCAAATCATCAATAACAATACTAGAAATATGAGCTCCCAACGATGGTGTATGCATCAGGGTGTCGTTAAATCTATCGTAAACAAAAATACTTCTTGGTTGCTGCGAAAACCCGGCATTGATCAGGACGGCCAAATCAAGGTGTCCATCCACGTTTAAATCAACGATTTCGGTGTCGCAAACCCTGTAATCAATCTTACCGTCTCTTTCATTCATTGTGGTTATCAACTTGTCTTCAAAATGAATTTCACCTTTTGGGAAAGGCTGAAAGGCAGCCAAAAAAATCGAATCATGCCTGTAATAATAGACATATATTTCCTTGTATCCATCCTCATCCAGATCGGCACAGGTAAAATAGTGCCATTGGCTTTGAAAATGACCATAAAAATTCCACTGGTCGTATGTTGCGCCTGTATTATTGAGCACTTTAATCGCAGCTTCGTCTTTCACTAAATTATGAAAAGCGAGTATCTGTTCATCTATACCATCCCCATCCAAATCACAGAAAGTTACTACCGAGTTGGGCTTATTTGTAGATTCCTCATTTATGAGCTCAAGCTTGTAACGGCTAGTTGGATTGGGCAAAAAATAAATAATGAGAAGCGCAAAAGGAATAGCCAAAAAAAACGGGTTGGCCACTACGTTTAAAATAGAAATCTTTTGGCGGTTGCTTAACATGAGGAGCGAAATTAGCAAGCACTAAAATAACCCTATTTTCAACACAACAAAACTTTTCTTGAAAGATATGTTAATCAAGCCAAAACTTATGCAAACTAAAACAGGAATCGATACCCTACTTTTTAAGCAGGTCGCGAATTTCGCTAAGTAGTTTCTCTTCGTTGGAAGGTGGCGGTGGTGCTTGTGGAGCTGCGGGTTGCGTTTCTTCTTTACGTTTCATCTTGTTTATAATCCTAATGAAAATAAACACCGTAAATGCGACGATAAGAAAATTAATTATCGTGTTCACAAACATGCCATAATTAATGTTTACAGCCTGCTTAAGCACCTCGCCCTCGTCGCCTAAAACGGCTTGGCTTAGCGTGATCTTGAATTTTGTAAAATCTTTACCGTCAAGCAGTAAACCTATAGGAGGCATAATAACGTCGTTTACAAGGCTGGTTACAATCTTACCAAAAGCAGCACCTATTATAAAACCAACTGCCATATCAACAACGTTGCCACGCATGGCAAATGTTTTAAATTCTTTGAGCATTCCCATAGCTAATCTATTTTTTCACAAAAATCTATTTTTTTTTAATGGTACAATCATCTTGAGGTAACTTTTTATACTATCATTATATTTGCAAAAAAAGAACCTGTTTACTTATGATACAACAGCACGAATTTTCAATAGGCCCTTTTCGGAAAGGTTTCCATCGAATAGAAAATCAGATCATCAACGTTATTGGTGAATTACCCGAAACCGGCATGCTGCATGTTTTTGTCAAACACACGTCGGCAGGTGTTATGATTAACGAAAATGCCGACCCTGATGTGCTAACTGACATAAACACGCTGTTTGATCGGCTTTCGCCAGAAAACGATCCTGAATACAGGCACACGATGGAAGGCGCCGACGACATGCCCGCCCATTTCAAAAGCCTGTTGGCAGGAAATTCTGTTACTGTCCCTATTACCAATCACCGATTAAATTTGGGCGTATGGCAAGGCATTTATTTTTGTGAGTTCAGGAATTACGGAGGCCCAAGAAAGCTGGTCGTAACGCTTTACAGCTAATCAAGAACAGCATGTACTTGATTAAATGCTAAATAGTGCCTGTAAGAAACTGCTATAATTCATATGTCTCTTGCAAAAAACGTTAAAGACGAGGCTTGCGTCCGCCTCAGGCAGATGAAAATCAAGGAGTCCGCCTCAGACGGATGACTATTTTCAAATCGAGCATAACGAAG
>CAYWNI010000329.1:0-1946 GCA_964459525.1 uncultured Lentimicrobiaceae bacterium
TAAAATCCCAGGTTTTTTAAAGGCAAGCGAATATTTTGCAGCAAGATCGTAATAGTAGCGCGCAGAATCATAGTTTTTTTTCACACGAAAGTATAATTCACCAATATTAAGGTAGCTTGAAGCAACAAAGTCAATTTCCTTGAATAAGGTATCAATTTTGATGGCTTCAATAAAAGCTTGGTATGAATCATCAAATCGGCCTACTTTTAAATACAGTATTCCTAAGGTTAATCTGCTGGTTATCATTTGAGTGGAATCATTCAGTTTTTCGGCCAATTTGCCCGATTCTAACAGCGCCTGCCTCGCTTTAATATATTCATCGTGTGATAAATGATAATTGGCTTTGTCGACTAAGGTCTTACTCAATATGTCGTCAATTCCTTGTTCCTTGCAGTAGGCAATTGATTTGTTCATATAGGCAACTGCGCTATCGCTCTGATAAATTTGGCGAAAGGCTACAGCCATGTTGCTAAGAATTTTTGCTTTGTTTCTTTTTATGCCGGTGCTATCGGCCAACAGCAGTGCTTCGCGGTAATAGCCTATCGCAGTATTTATATCATGATTCATCCATGCCAATATACCTTTTAAATTGTAGGAATTATACATGCCAATTATGTAGTGATGCTTTAGGGAAAGGTCTAACATTGAGTCAGATATGCTGGCAGCCTTGCTCGGGTTTATGTTTAAAGTCTTTAGGCTGGTTTGATAATATCCATTTATCCGGGCCGTATCTGATTGATAATCTGAATTTTTTTCTTCGTGAGCAGACAAATTGCCAAAGCACAGCAAGTATAGAGTGAAGAAAAGACAGATTATTTTAGACATCTTGAGTTAATTAAACTATGTTTAAGTGGTGACAAGGTGATGTGTACGTGTTAAGTGTTAGGAAATAACAATTGCTCTATTTCCTGGTATAGTGAGCTTAAGCTAACGGGTTTTGCTAGAAAAATGTTGGCTCCTGCGTCAAAAGCTTCATCTTCGTTGTGCTGTCCGGTATAAGCAGTTTGAACAATTACCGGTATATCAACTTTTATTTTCCTGATATGCCGCAGTACCTCGATACCGTTAATCATAGGTAAGTATATATCTAAGAGGACTAAATCAATTTTGTCATTATTATTGATGATGTCTATGGCTTCTTTGCCATTCTTAGCATACAATAAGTCGGCTTGAGTGAGTTTTAGTGCAGCCTCAAAATACCTGCGGCTAGAATCTACATCTTCTACCACAAGAATTGTTTTTCCGATCCAATTATGATGATGGATATCCATGAATATTTGCTTTGAATTGATTTAAATGGTCTGACTACAAATATAATAATATAATTTAGAAAACATGTGTTAAATATTTTTTTTTGCGAATATTGCGATGCCCCTTGCATTAAGATCAGTGCTATTTGGTTAAATATTGGCTGCTCGTTTAGGATTTACAGCTATAAAAATTATTTTTGCCACCAAACCAACAACAAACGTTTTGTTTACAAACCGCGATATAGCCGATTACTACAATCAAACCATGCAGCACTACCAGCGTTGGTGGAAGTTGGATAGTGCGTTGGCTGTGCACTACGGACTGTGGCATCCGCACACACGTTCTTTTGAAGAAGCCCTGAAAAACACAAATTTTGAATTAGCTAAGTTGGCTGGAATAACCGGAAGTTGCCGTGTGCTTGATGCAGGCTGTGGGGTAGGAGGGTCTGCATTCTTTTTGGCAGAAACTTATGAATGCCGCGTTTCGGGCATTACGTTAAGCGAAAAGCAGCTGGACTATGCCGTGCAGCAAAATATTAAATTCGGTTTAGGTAAACGCGTTGATTTTAAACTGGAAGATTACACACAGACTTCTTTTCCTGACGAAACTTTTGATGTTATATGGGCCATCGAATCGCTCACCTCTGCACCTGATAAACAAAAGTTTGCTGCCGAAGCCTTTCGCATTTTGAAGCC
>CAYWNI010000329.1:1956-3684 GCA_964459525.1 uncultured Lentimicrobiaceae bacterium
AGTTTTGGTGTTAGCTGATTACTTTAGCATTACTGGTAAACCAGACCCCAAAGCTTGGCTTGAAAAATGGCGACTTTCCTGGAGTTTAGCCCCCATTATCACTGCTGATGATTTCAAACAGCAAATGGACTTTTCGGGATTAAAACTGGAAAAAAAGCTCGATGTCACCAAACAAATTACGCCAACAGCACGCCGTATGTATTTGGCGTCCTTAGCAGGAACAGTTCCTTCGATAATTTATAACACCTTGTTTAATGCCAGTCGGTTTTCGCGAGGGCATTATAAATCAGGAATATACCAATACAAAGCCTTGAAGTCAGGATTGTGGAATTATAACCTGATGAAGTTTGTAAAACCTACACTTTAGCCTCCATAAACAATTAAACCCGACGGGTTTGATAAAGCCGTCGGGTTTAATTGTTTGGAGGTTTGAAAAAACCTACCAGATCTTGGCTCTGTTTTCTTCAGGGATATACAACCGATCTTCGGGCTGTATGTCAAAGGCAGCAATGAAGGAGTCGAGGTTGAAAGGAGGAATATTCACCCTTGCATCTCCGGGGCTGTGCACGTCTTCTTTGAGGCGGCGCATAAGCTCTTCATTACGAATGTTCTGACGCCATACTTGACCGTAACCCAAATAAAAGCGCTGATCGGAAGTAAATCCATCAATAGGTTCAGGTGTTTGACCATTGTAGGCTTTTTGCAGCGCATCGTACGAAATGCTTAATCCTCCTAGGTCGGCGATATTCTCGCCCAGAGTAAGTGCTCCATCAACGTGCAGCGAGTCGAGTTCGGTGTAGTTGTCGTACAAGGCGACAAGTTTGGCTGTTTTTTCAGCAAACAAACGTGCGTCTTCTTCTGTCCACCAGTCGTTTAGGTTTCCATCCTTGTCGTATTGTCTGCCCTGATCGTCGAAACCATGTGTCATTTCGTGGCCTATAACCACACCAATTGCGCCATAATTAACAGCATCGTCGGCGTCTTTATTAAAGAAAGGAGGTTGCAGGATGCCTGCTGGGAAAACGATTTCGTTGTTCGAGGGGTTGTAGTAGGCATTTACGGTTTGTGGTGTCATGCCCCATTCCTTTTTATCAACAGGCTTGCCCACTTTGTCGATGTTGTGTTGAAATTCAAAAGCGCGTGAGTTACGGGCATTCTGTAAGTAACCGTCAGGAACAATGGCGAGTGCTGTGTAATCGCGCCATTCGTCGGGATAGCCAACTTTTACGGTAATGGTTTCCAGTTTTTCAAGGGCTTTCTTTTTGGTGTCCTCATTCATCCAATCGAGGTTTTTAATGCGTTCGCCAAAAGCCAGACGTAGGTTTTCAACGAGCGCAACCATACGGTCTTTTGCTTCGGGTGGGAAGTGTTTTTCGACATAAATTTGTCCGATGGCTTCACCCAAACGTCCCGATGTTACATTCAAAACACGTTTCCAGCGTGGTTGTAGTTCCTGTTTTCCAGAAAGCGTTTTTCCGAAAAACTCAAAATTCTGGTTCACGAAATCATCGCTCAAGTAATCGGCTGAGTTGTCGAGGAGATTCCACATGAGGTAGGTTTTCCACTCTTCTAACGCAATGTCTTCGGTTAGCTGACTAATGCCGGCGATAAATTCTTTCTGGCCGATATTTATTTCCCCGGGTTGTGGAAGTCCGATTTCGGCAAAATACATTTCCCAGTCGAATTTGGGTGAAACTGTTTCCAGATTTTCTAAGTCCATTTTGTTGA
>CAYWNI010000330.1:0-3681 GCA_964459525.1 uncultured Lentimicrobiaceae bacterium
AATAACCGTCACCTTTGCCGCTTTCACCATGGCAATTAAGGCAAAAAATCTCGTATAGCTTTTTACCTTTTTCCATCTGGTCTGTATTCCCTGCCATTGGGTTTACGAGTTGCATGCCTGCAAGAGTCTGGTTTACAGCTCGATCAGCAATGGTTTTGCCGGCAAAAGGAAAGGGCATGTGACCACGTGATACTGTTCCTTCAGCGGGCAATTGGTTGGTCATGCTGTCGCGCAAAATGGGGTTCGGCGAATAAGCCTTATAATATTTGGTGTAATACATGTCGTGCTCACCCATATAATCATACCCCGGATTGTTTTTATCCTTGTTACATGAGAGCATGATCAAAGGAAGAATAAACAGCGTTAGAATACGTAATGACTTCATAATGTATATTTTAATGCTCATGTAAAGTTACAGTTGATTCTTTTATCTCACTTGCTCCAGTTTCTTTTAGGAGCGCTTTTATTCGGATTGTTTCCTTATCGGTCAGACTATCAATACTTTCAATTACAACAACGAATTTATCTTCAGTAGAGCGGGTGTCAGGGAGTACAACCTGTTTGCCGGGATACATTTTTTCTCTGAATAAATAGGTCAGAAAGGTTAAAAGTGTCCCGATAAAGATTGTCATAACAAACATTATGATTATGAATGACAAAGTGTTGAGTGGTTTTCCTCCAAATTTCAACGGGTAGCTTACTACCGACATCCAGTAGAGCAGCCCGAAAACTAAAACGGCACCAACAGCTCCATAAGCAAA
Organism: uncultured Lentimicrobiaceae bacterium; assembly: GCA_964459525.1. Classification (GTDB taxonomy): domain Bacteria; phylum Bacteroidota; class Bacteroidia; order Bacteroidales; family F082; genus UBA6244. The sequence goes on from CAYWNI010000330.1 coordinate 762, forward strand.
GGTTGCATAGGGTAAGTTTGTGGTTTGCTTGAGTCTCGACCAGATCCCATGGATAGGAAAGGGGGAATACACATCTGCTACTAGAACTCCGTCCGACTGAAGTTTGTCGATGGCATGCAGCATTACATTTTCATCATCATATATTCCGAGTAGGTTAGTTTTCATCGGTAAATGATTTTAAGGTGGTAGTTTCTTTTAATACGCTTTTTACTTCGCTAATGGCGATAGTGGGTATCCAGCGGAAGAAAGCCAGTACGCCCAGAATGAATAATCCGATTGTTCCAACAAATGCAGCAACTTCAGTAATGGTTGGCGAGTAGGTAGCCCAAGTAGCTGGCAAATAGTCTTTTGATAAAGATGTAACCACGATTACATATCTCTCGAACCACATCCCAATATTAATGAAGATCGAAATAATGAAAACGACAGTAATGTTTTTTCTGAGTTTTTTAATCCAGAAAAGCTGAGGAATAATTCCATTACAAATAATCATTGTCCAATATGCAAAGGTGTAATCACCGGTCACACGATTTTTCAAGAATGTAAATAATTCATATTCGCTTCCTGAGTACCAAGCTGTAAATAACTCGGTTAGATAAGCTGTACCCATAATGAGTGAAATAAAAGTAAGAATTCTGGCAATGGCATCAAGATGTCCATCTGTTACGTATTCTTTAAACCCGTAGATTTTTCTTAGCACAATCATCAGGGTAAGCACCATGCCAAATCCTGAAAAGATTGCTCCGATAACAAAGTAGGGGGGAAAAATGGTGGTGTGCCATCCTGGGACTACCGAAACGGAGAAGTCCATGGAAACGATAGAGTGTACAGAAACAACCAGAGGGGCTGCCATTCCGCCTAGAAGTAATGCTGCAGTTTCAAAGCGTAGCCAGCTTTTTGCGTTTCCAACCCAACCAAAGCTCATGGCTCCGTAGATTTTTCTTTTGAGTTTGCTCGCTGTTCTTTCGCGAATGGTAGCAAAATCAGGAATCATGCCTATATACCAGAATAAGGCAGATGCCATGAAATAAGTGCTAATGGCTACGACATCCCAAAACAATGGAGAGTTAAAATTGTCCCAAAGAGGGCCGCGCGTGTTCCAATAGGGAAAAATGAAAAAACCATCCCAAATTCTTCCCATATGCAGTAATGGAAAGAGTCCCGCTGCCATAACGGCGAAAATAGTCATAGCTTCTGCGGCCCTGTTGATAGATGTCCGCCATTTTTGACGCAGTATGAGCAGGAAAATTGAGAAAGCAGTTCCTGCATGACCGATGCCAATCCACCAAACGAAGTTGATGATTGCCCAACCCCAAGCCACATTGTTGTTCAGTCCCCAGGTTCCAATCCCTGTGCTAATGGTGTTGTAAAATCCCCACGATCCCCATGCCATCGCCACAATGGCGAGTGCAGCAGTAATATACCACCATATGGGGGCTTTTGCATCAAGTGGTCGGAGAACATCACGGCTAACGTCGCTATAGCTCTTGTTCCCTTTAATGAGTATTCCTCTAACTCTGGTATTGTACATAATTATTCGTTTATTTGTTCAATACTATGCTTCTGTATTTCTTACTTTGGTTAAATAGCTTGTTGATGGCAGTGTATGTAATTGTTCGAGCAAATGATACATACGCTCTTCTTTAACTATTTGGCTTACAACGCTATCTTTTTTAAGTAGATTGCCAAACTGAATGGCATCTGCCGGGCAGCTTTGCTGACATGCTACTTTGATTTCACCTTCACGAAGCGCTCGGTTTTCCATTTTTGCAACAAGTTTTTTCTCTTGAATACGTTGCACGCAAAGCGAACATTTTTCAACCACCCCACGCTGACGTACAGTTACATCTGGATTGAGAACCATTTTTCCCAGTTCGCTATTCATGTTGTAATCAAACTTGTTGTTGTTTGTGAATTCGAACCAGTTGAATCGACGTACTTTGTATGGACAGTTATTAATACAATAACGAGTGCCGATACATCTGTTATAGGCCATTTGGTTTAGTCCTTCGGTGCTGTGGTTTGTTGCTGCAACGGGGCACACATTCTCGCAAGGTGCATTGTCGCAATGCTGACACATCACTGGCATGTGGTATACTTCTGGGTTTTCTTCTGTACGCGAATAGTACCTGTCGATTCTCATCCAGTGCATGATACGTCGGTTTTTAACCTGTTCTTTGCCTATTACAGCTACATTATTTTCGGCCTGACAGGCAATAACGCAATTGCTACAACCTGTACAACTGTTTAAATCAATCGACATTCCCCAGTGTAAACCATCATATTGCACCTTGTTATAAAGAGTTACATTGTGTTTCTCATCGAACAGGTGTTGTTCATTACCTGAATAGGGATCCTTTAGGTATTCCTGGAGGGTAGTTTCTCTAACGATAGGACGACCTTCCATGTCGTGGTGCATTTGGGTAAGCGCAAGTGGATAGGTTTTTCCGTTAACTTTTTCGATGCGGATGGTTGAGCCCATAAGTTGGGGAAGTCCCGAAGATAAGTTCATTAACGGGAATCCATTTTGTCCGATATTGTTTCCAGCTTTTCCAGCATCTGTTCGTCCAAAACCTAATGCAAGCGCTGCTGTGCCTTTGGGTTGACCTGGTTGTATGAGTACAGGTATTTCAAATAACCCATTTATGGTGACTACATCTTCAAGTTCAAGGTGATTTTCGGCAGCAAATTCTGACGATATACACAGGTAATTGTCCCATGTGGCTTTACTTATAGGATCAGGCATTTCGAGTAACCATGGATTATTGGTGTATTTTCCTGATCCAATGGCTATTTTCTCATACAAAGCCAGTTCAATTCCATCGTTGGTTGGTTTTGAACTTTTAAGCGGTTGTGCAGTAAAAGTAGGTTGCTCGCCAGCAGCAATAGGGTATGAGAACACGCCATCGTGTTTGGTTTG
>CAYWNI010000331.1:0-3676 GCA_964459525.1 uncultured Lentimicrobiaceae bacterium
ACCTCCCTCCCATATCTTAAGGATTTCAAATGGATGTGCGAGATAATAATCGGGTTCATAGAACAAACAATGCCCCAAACGCGCTCCAACAATCGTTGAAACTACCATATAAGTGGCCAGACTGTCAAGCACTTTAATTGGAATTTTCTCGCGCTCAAACATCTTTTGCATAATTAAATATCCAAAAACAAAACCGAGCGCAAACAATAGTCCATACCAACGTACCGAAAAGCCTCCGATAACAGGGATGTCTTGTGGTAATATAAAAATTTCGGGTCTGACATTCCAGACTATTTCCAACACGAGCATAGTTTCAACTTTTGGGCAAAGTTAATATTTTGCTACAAGCGGCGATGCTCAAAAGTAGGATAACCTTTTTCGCCGTTAACGGGATCGTAAAAGCTAGTAAAGTGCAACTTATAAAACACACCCAAGCGCGAACGAATAAAATAATTAAACCTTGGATCGCATTTGTAATAAAAGTCGCCTCCATTAATGTCACCATAAATATCCTTCCAATTGTACCCAATAACATCAGGGCGGCGCGAATAGTCGAGATAAAGCACATCATCAACCACCACATCATCGAATACCATGGTTGAGTCGAATGCTACGGAAACACCGTTGGGATTAATCAACGCTCCCGTAACGAGGTACGGATAGTTCTCGCCCTCAGAAGTGACCAACATGGTAGTATATTGGGTGAACAGCAAGTCCCAATTGGTTTTTAAGGGTTCTGTTTGCAAGGCAGCGTGGTTTGCAAAGCTAAACTGAACGGTGTTGTATTCTGAATCTTTTTCTACAGCATACTCCCGTCTGTCTGAGTTATCCAAGTTGCAATAACTAAAATGATACTTTCCTGCGGCTAGACGGTGAAAAATAATCTTTCTAAAACCCAGCAACCTGCCCATATCGTCGATGCCACGATTAATGATATAAACCCGCTGTGGAAAAAGGGTATCTGTTCCTGCCATCACGAGCCAGTCGCCAAAGGCCAGAGAATCGGGGTTGCCACTTGAAGCATCAAATCTCCAAACCAGTCCGGTGGTATCGGTAGCATTTTCAAACTGCATCGCATTTGTGGCAGCAGCCATCATAAAACTGGCTGTGTTCAATCGAATACTGTAGCCAGTGTCAGAGGCGCTAAACAGTAAATCGTAATCGCTTTTCAGGTTTTGGGCTACTTGCTCGTTGGTTGTCAAATTATAATAAATCTGATGACTATAATACTGAGTCATGGGGATAATCTCAACACGCGTCGTATCAAAAGGATGCGGTGCTATTTTTTCATCCTCTTTAAAGCAAGAGGTGAGTATTCCCATAACAAAGAATACAAGCCCCGATAGTGTGATTAGTTGCTTCATAACTTTGTGAAATTGAATTGGACTTTAACAAAATAAGTTCTTCCCCAATTTACCGGAACTGAGCCAGAACCGCCGCCAGAGTGCGCCGTGCCACCATCGCCTGTTCCACTGGTATCGATATTTGTATTATCAAATAAGTTTTTAACACCTGCCTGAACATTTATGCGACGCTGATAAAACCATCTGCCTACATTAAAGTCCATTGTATTATAGGCGTCAATGGTATTTACAATTTGTTCGTCGTCTTCGCCAAGCATTAGTTCAGGGTATAGCCCGTTGTATTTATAGTACAAACTAAAGTCTAAACCGGTTTTTTTCCAGTGCACATTTGTTTGCGCTGTTACATCCGTTGAGTAAATAAAATCGGCCTCCGTATCAGTTGAAGAAAGCACCAGTTTACGCCCTGTGGTTGCATAGCCCAACACAAGCTTTAACCAGGGATAAATTCGGTTATTGAAACTAACGTCAAACCCCTGAGTATAGTACTGATCTACATTTACATAGGTATAAATAAGCTGATCTCCGCTCAAACTCTGTAACTGTATTTTATTGCTTAAGTGATTGTAAAACAGACCGAAATCGATACCCCAATTGTAGGATGAAGCTTTTTGGGTATTGTAGGTAATATCCATACTAAAATTCTGAGAAGTCTCTGCTTTCAGGTCAGGATTTCCAATGATATTGTGGTTAATATCAACAAAATACAAATAAAGCTCTTTCAACGAAGGGGCGCGAAATCCTTTGGCAACGGAAGCCCTGATCGCCAACTCCTCTCTGATGTTCCATTTAACATTCAAAGAGTAAACCAAAGGTGCTTTGTATTTGGTATTGTAGATATACCGGACACCCGGCTGAATATCAAGTTGAGGAATAGGGGTATAGGCAACACTCAAAAATGCGGCATAATCCCCAATTTCCTGGTGTTCGTTTTCGACACGCTTTCCTGCACCACGTTCGTGTGTCATATCAAAACCCAACTGATACTTGAGCAAGTTGTTGGGCAAGCTATTGCTAAACACCGGCCTGAACAATATGTTATCGAACCAGGTGGTATCTTGCGAATCAGTACCAACATAAAGTGTTTCTTCAAGGTTTGTCAAATCTTTAATGTAGGTGTTTTTGGCCCTTTGGTAATAGGAATACGCGGTAACAATATTCAAATTTCCTGATGTAAAAAGACGTTGATTTAATTCAGCGCGGGCAGTAAGGCGGGTTGTGTAAAAGTATTTATCAAATGCTTTGTCCAAATTAAAAACCGGAGAAGGCGCTCCCTTGTCGCGAATTTCTTCACTAAAATAAGCAACCGTAGCTTTTACAGAGGTTTTGGAGGTTTTGTACATGTACGATAAATCGGTGTCGTATTGCAACTTAGGTTTCCATTGCTGCCAGCGACTGGTATCGACGACACTAAAACCCCCAAAGAAATTTCGTGTTCCGTTAAATGCCAGACTATTACGTCCTTGAGAATAAGTACCGCCCAATGAAAAATCATATACATCTACCGTTTCGGTATAAAACTCACCATAAGCTGATACATTGGCGCGATCGGGATTTTTTGTAATAATATTGATAACTCCGGCCAAAGCATTGCTGCCATAGATTACGGACATCGGGCCTTCAATAATTTCGAGGTGGTCGACATCCTGCATGTTCATTTGTTGCAAATCGAGTTGACCGTTCTGGCGACCAATTACGGGAACGCCATCCACAAGAAACTTAACATGCTCGCCACCCAGACCTTGCATAACAATAGAGGAACCAAAAACATTATCGCGTGAACTGCGGATATTTAGCTCTCCGGCGAGCATCTCACTCAGGTTAACGGCAGCCTTTTGGTTGATAGCCAGCGAAGAAATTACCTTAACCTTATAAATCGAATTATCGACACGCTCGGGGACAATCTGACCTGTTATCACAACCTCATCCACGTTGTAAACAATAGGTTCAAGCATTAGCTTCTTGTCGGAACCAGGATAGAGGGTATCGACAGCAGGCGAATAACCAACAAACGATGTGGTTATTTGTATTGGAGTAGTGTTAGTAAATATGGCCACACCAGATATATCAGTAGTGGCCGTTAGCGTTTTTTGAGTTGATTGTGCAAGCGGCTCTCCCAGCACATGGGCAAAAGCAACAGGATCGCCGCTTACTTTATCAAGTAAAGTAAGTCTGGTTTGTTGCGCCTTTACTCCGTGTAATGCACACAAAACCAAACCTAATATTACAAAAATAATCCGCATGGGCTTATTGAACCATAAGTTTCTGACTATATATCGTTTGATCGTAACTTAGCTTCGCAATATAAAGTCCAG
>CAYWNI010000332.1:0-3669 GCA_964459525.1 uncultured Lentimicrobiaceae bacterium
ATGTCGAGTACACCTGCCAACACCTGGGGCTGGTTGGCGACAATGCCAACGGGTTTTCCGCCGATGCGGGCAAAACCAACGATCATGTTTTGGGCAAAATGCGGCTGCACTTCCAGAAAATGAGCGTGGTCGATTACAGGCAAAATAATGTCGAACATGTTGTAAGGCCTGTTGGGATCGACAGGAACAACCTCATCCAGTTTAAAAATTTGTCGTTTTGGGTCGTCGGTACATATTTTTATTGGAGGATCTTCCATGTTGTTCGAGGGCAGAAAACTCATCAGCTCGCGCAGCATCATCATGGCTTGTTCGTCATTTTCAGCGGTAAAATGGGCGACCCCACTTTTTTTGTTGTGCGCCATAGCACCGCCTAGGTCTTCTTTGGTAACTTCCTCGTTGGTAACGGTTTTAATTACATCAGGGCCGGTAACAAACATGTACGAAGTTTCCTTAACCATGAGGATAAAGTCAGTGATGGCGGGCGAGTAAACGGCACCTCCGGCACAGGGACCCAGGATGGCTGAAATCTGCGGAATTACCCCAGAGCTGCGCACGTTACGGTAAAAAATATCGGCATAACCAGCCAGACTTTCCACACCTTCTTGAATTCGTGCTCCACCCGAATCGTTCAGTCCGATTACGGGCGCACCCATCTTCATGGCTAAATCCATGATTTTGATTATTTTGTCGGCATTGGCACGACTAAGAGAGCCGCCAAAAACCGTAAAATCCTGTGCAAAAACATACATCAGTCGGTCTTCTATTTTGCCATAACCCGTTACCACGCCATCGCCAAGAAACTTGGTTTTGTCCATGCCAAAATCGGTAGAGCGATGGGTAACAAACTTATCTATTTCCACAAAAGTGCCCGGGTCGAGCAAGTGATTAATCCTCTCACGGGCAGTTAACCTCCCGGCAGCATGTTGTTTGTCAATACGTTCCTGACCGCCACCCAGTTCGGCTTTACGGCTTTTTTCGTCCAGCAGTTCTATTTTCGATTTTAATGACATGGTATTAACTGTTATTGATTTTCAAATTATTCGTTTTAAATCCGGCTATTACTTCAGCATAATCAATGGCTGATGGCCATCAATGTTGTCGCCTTCTTTTACAAGAATTCGGGTGATTTTACGGTCTTTCACAACCTTGTATTCGCTTTCCATTTTCATGGCCGAAACCACAATAACGGTGTCGCCACCCTTAACAAGGTCGCCTTCTTTTACAAGAATTTTAACCACTTTTCCGGGCATCGGTGTCGAAATATAATTGCTGTCTTCAGCGTCGGCAGATTTCCGGCTGTTTTTGTATTTGGTTTCGGCATCAATTATCTCAACATCAAAAGCATTGTACAGGGTGTTGACCAGGTATTTTTTATTTTCGGTGGGCAACAGTTCCACGTTGTAGGAAATGCCGTCGAACAGAATCGAATATACGCCATGTTCAACTTCCACAATATCAACATTATAATGGCGGTTGTCGATGATAAAGTCGGCCATGTTGCCTTCTTTTGCCAGCATCTCAATTTGATGCACCTCTTCATTAAGTTTAATTTCGTAAGCCATAATCAAGTTGGTTTTTTAAAATTTTTTCAGGTTTCCGGCACGACCAAAGTTTTTCCAATTGCTTACCGGACGTTTGCAATACTTGCTCTTTCTGGTGGTTTCAATGTTACTCATGTAATCAAAAAAAGCGGTAATAGCCGCCACATCTTTCAGGCGTTGCGAGGCTGTTTCGTGCGGTTTGAGCTCTTCTTCGTGGTCTTGAATAAAGTGGGTGTTGTATTTTCCTTCCACGAAAGCCGGAACTTCCATGATTCGGTTTAGGAAAGGAATAGAGGTTTTTATTCCTGTAATTTTATAGGCGTGTAACGCCCTGCGCATGCGGTGGATGGCTTCCTGTCGGGTTTGCGCCCACACGATAAGCTTTGAAATCATGGGATCGTAGTAAATCGGGATTTCGTATCCCGCATATACGTATCCATCGTGGCGAACACCCAGTCCTAAAGGCTCAGTAATGTGTTTAATTACGCCCGGACTTGGCATGAAATTGTTGTCAGGATCTTCGGCATAAATACGCACTTCAATGGCGTGGCCATGTTGCTTGAGGTCTTCTTGCTTGAATGGTAGTTCTTTGCCGTTGGCAATGTCAATTTGAATTTTTACCAAATCGACGCCTACCACCCTTTCGGTGATTGGATGCTCCACCTGAAGGCGGGTATTCATTTCCAAAAAATAGTAGTTGAGGTTATCATCCACGATGAATTCGATGGTGCCTGCACCGCTGTAGTTTACCGCCTGGGCAGCAGCTACGGCATGGTCGCCCATTTCTTTACGAACGGCATCAGTCATGATGGGAGACGGCGTTTCTTCAACCACTTTTTGGTGGCGGCGTTGCACTGAACATTCGCGTTCAAAAAGATGAACGCAGTTCCCATGTTTGTCGGCTACTATTTGAAATTCAATATGATGTGGCGAGTTGATGTATTTCTCGACGTAAACAGCATCGTTGCCAAAAGCCGCTTTTGCCTCCGAACGGGCTGCACTTACCGAAGAAAGAATGTCTTCTTCTCTTTTCACCAAGCGCATTCCTTTACCGCCGCCGCCTGCGCTGGCTTTTACCATCACGGGAAGCCCGATTTCTTTAATCACACGAACAGCTTCTTTAAGGTCGGTGATGGGTTCCGTAGTTCCAGGAACCACCGGAACCTGGGCGCTTTGCATTTTTTTTCGGGCGGTAATTTTATCGCCCATGGTGTTGATGGCGTACGGAGATGGGCCGATAAAAATGATTCCTTCTGTTTCGCATCTTTCTGAAAACGTGGCGTTTTCAGATAAAAAACCATATCCAGGATGGATGGCGTCGGCACCACTCTTTTTGGCTGCATCTATGATGTTATCAATCACCAAATAGCTTTCGTTCGACGGGGCAGGGCCAATACAATAGGCTTCATCGGCAAACCTAACGTGCATCGAATTGCGGTCGGCTTCAGAAAATACGGCTACAGATTGAATCCCCATTTCGCGGCAGCTACGCATAATTCGAATAGCGATCTCTCCTCTGTTGGCTACCAAAATCTTTTTGATCATACCTTTTTAAGTTTATTTTACATGTATTCAGTTTATTAAGACTAATTACAGTTAACTTTTGAGGGCGTAAAGATAATAAAATCTGTTATCGAACAACTGAACATATGTGAGTAGAGCAATGTGTTCTTACTTTTCAGGTTGTTGTTCAAGTTTGTTTTTCTCTCTTTCGATGAATGTTTTTTAAGTTGTTGGTTTTTTTCGGGTTAACTTTTCATAAGAATCAGTAACAGCGGGTTCTTTTTGAAAACGTGGCAGATAGTGAAGCAAAATCATCACGATAATCATGCCCGTAACCATTCCTTCACGTTTCTTGATCCGATAAAACTTAAGTGGGTTTACGTTTCTGTATCGAATCGGATTTTTAATTTGGTTATTGATCAGACTGGTTACATGAGCAAACGATTCATTTTCAAGTCCGGTTATTTCAATAGCCTGATTTTTATGGCGGTTAAAATTTTCCAGTAGAAGTGCTCCGGCCTCTCCAATATTAACAACATCGACCCAATTAAACTTTGCTTTTCCAGCTGGTAAGTAATAAGAATAATATATTGTCGTAATATGTTGTTTATATGAAATAATGTCC
>CAYWNI010000333.1:0-1687 GCA_964459525.1 uncultured Lentimicrobiaceae bacterium
TTGTGGTTAAAATTAAAAACAAGCTTTTTGGCCCAGGAGATTTTGAGGGTTGGACGGGCTAAAGCTCAGGCATCCGCTTTTTAAAGAATTCGCTTTCGTAACCTACCATGCTTTTCAAATATTCATCCGTTATCTGTACCGACGAATGCCCCATTTGGTGCTGTATTTCCTTAATATCAGCACCAGCCTTCAACGCTTGCACCGCTCCTGTATGTTTAAATCCGTAAAGCTTGTAATCGCGCGGAATTTTCAACTTGGTACGCACCCGGTCGAATTGTCGCCACAGTTGGTTTTTCGATAACGGTTTTTCGCCCGGCACACCTTTTAAGGTAAATACAAAATAATCTTCCTTCTGATCGTGAAGCCTGTAGTCGCTGTAAAGCTTTTCTAAAAACACATCGTTAATGTCCACTATCCGGGTTTTGCCCGATTTGGTAATATCGCTGTACAAGGTAATTCGCCCCTCGTACATATCAATATGCTTTATTTGCATAAACCTGAGTTCTTTGGGACGGATAAAGCAGTAATACATAAACTGAGCCGCCAGCCACAGTTGCGGATCACTTTTTTCCAATTCGGCTTTAAACAACGCCAACACCCCCCGTTTTAACGGAATTTGTGGTTTTGTTTTGGCCTGAAACTTGGGAATGTCAGCCCATGGATCGGGCAACAGTTTGCGATCTTTACGCGCCAACTTCCACACACGGCGAACGGTTTCGAGGTATTGATTCTTGGTTTGTCCGCCCACACTACGCACGCCATCCAAATACTGAAAAAACGCCAGCGCATGGGCTTTGGTGAACGCGCTTATGTCCAATTGCTCCATTTTGTTTTTAACCAAATAGGCTTCCACAATCCGCAATTCCGACTGATACTTTTGAAAGGTTCCCTTCCCGACCGTCAGTTTTAAATTATCCAGAAACTTATTGGAGTAATAGCGCACCGAGCGCTTGGTACGCCGTACCGGATTAACCTGCTTGGCCAAATCCTGATACACCAGGTTGTCTTTATAAATAACCCCTTTGTCGTTATCGGGCAACCAACCCGCTTTAAGCTTCCGTAAGTACTTCGATTTTAAGGCTTGTGCATTTTTCTCCGCTTCCGTTTTGTTTTTGCAACCAGCAAACCCTGCAAACTTGCGATAACGCACCAGTTTTTCCGTCAATTCGTTCCGAACCGAGAAATAAACAAACCAATGCCCGAAGTCGAACCCCGGCGCACGGTATATTTTTGGTAGTATGATTTCGATTTGTCTCATGGTTTATAAGCTACCAGCCCCCCAGCTTTCACTTTCAACACAATCGACATTTTTTAGAAGTTTTGGAGGGTTCGCCTGACACGAACCCTCTTTAACTTCCTGATATGCAACCCTTTAGGGATTTTTGGGGTGGATGATGGGATACACCCTCCCTTTATATCTATCTTAATGTCAATTAATTAAAGTTTGTCGGTTATGTCGGTTGCGATTATGAATAACATTTTTTGTAACTTTTTTCTATTTTTCTGGTAATATGAACACCCTCAATATTTCTTTTTTTTAAACTGCCTGTTTGCTTTTACCGTTATCCTCGTATTCTGATAACCGTTTTTCTAAATAAGACACCTTGTCTTTAAGAAGCGCAATAATCTCCTTTTGCGATTCAATGTAATTCGTCATGTTTTTAATTTTTATAGGGTTAGATTCCGT
>CAYWNI010000333.1:1787-3654 GCA_964459525.1 uncultured Lentimicrobiaceae bacterium
TTACATTTGCTGTAGTAAATATACTACTGTTTTATACTAATGTCAAATAAATATTACTTATGAAATTAAAAACCAGTGTAATTAAGCAAATTAAAAATAGTGTTAAAATACTCAGAGCACTAGAAGATTTGCACGACAGAAAATCTTTGACCATCAGAGATTGGCTTTACAAAAACGATTATCGATTATGTATGCCCGATTCGCTTCGCATTATTAGTGCTTACCTCAAATTACCAGTTAAAGATTTGGTAGAGCCTTCTGCCGAATTAGAGAATATTCTCGAACAAATCGAAAATTTTTAAGCCATGAACACTATCCAAAAATTTGAGTTTAACGGACAATTAATCGACTTTGAAGTCGATAAAGCCAACATAATGGTAAATGCCACCCAAATGGCTAAAGTATTTGGAAAAAGAATTGATGTTTTTCTTAAATCTGAGAATACTCAAGCGTTTATTGACGAACTTCAATTTACACCATACGGTGGAAATTCAACTCCGTTAAACGATGACGAAATTGTAAAAACGAGAGGACATCTTGGAACCTTTATGCACGATGTGCTGGCTTTAAAATTTGCAGCATGGTTAAACCCTAAATTTGAACTATGGGTTTTTTACACCATTAAAGAAGTTTTATTTGCCTACTACCAACGTCTCGAGGAATCGCTCAAAAAAACAGCAGCTATTCAAAAACAAATCGAAGAATTGGAAAACAAGCTAACCGAATCGCCAGAATATTTAAAGCTTAAACGTCTCGAATTTGAAGATAGACAAATTAAATTGCAACGAGCCAAAGAAAACCGCAATCAACTCGAATTGTTTAAAGCCGAATAGCCATGAAAAAACCAGCCCCCCAGCTCACATTTTCTGCACGGTTTAAATCCCTACTCAAAAAAGTAACCAACACCCGCCAGCACCTGGTTAATCATAACCTTTCGGGATTGCATAAAAACATAGTTCAACCCAAAATCGACAGGCTTAAACGTTACCTAAACTATAACCTTACCGACGAAGGCGCAGCCGAAGTGCTTAAACGTAACCATTCCGATATCGCCTATCTAATTCCCAACAACGCCGCAGGGCTTTCGCTAATGACCGAACTCGAAAACCTGAAAATTGCTGCCAGTATGTTCACTAAAAAAGAAACGGCCTTATGATTATTCAAGGAAAATATTTACTCGAAACCATTCGCGATTTAACCAAGCTATTTCTTGAATCAGTGCCCGATTATAAGGATAGGTTAGCCAATTGGGCCCCGGATAAGGTTGAAGATATTGCCGATAAAGAATCCCAAGAAGCTGATTTAACCAAAAAGGAAAAGGCTTCCACCGAATTATACAATCAGGCACTTGCCGAATTAACCAACATTAAACACTAATTTAACATGAAAAGAGAAGTTAAAAAAACACAAAGACCCGGTCGCCATTGCTGCCAGTCCCGATTTGTCGAAACTAATTCAGTTTAAAATTGATGCGTGTATGACTAGGCTATGAGCCTGTACTTGTATGGCTTTATAGCCTTTGTTGTAGGTAGTTAGCCTACGTATTTAATAAACAACTAAAAAATAATAGAATGACTGAAAATGAATTAAAAGGGCTTGGTTTTGAACTGACAAAAAAGTATGAACACGACCAATATAATACAAAACGATACGCTAAGGGCTTTTTAGAAGTAGAATTTACTTATGAAGGCGATAAGTTACTTACTTGCGATTTGACTATTTCGGAGATGAATTGCAAGCCCGTAACACTTGACGAAATGAAAGCCCTGACACCTATACTTGGAGAATGGCACGAGTAGGCTTATTACCTACAACGGATGGCGGTATGAAATCGAAGCGGAATGCGAGCGATGAACTGTCAGCCACC
>CAYWNI010000334.1:0-3626 GCA_964459525.1 uncultured Lentimicrobiaceae bacterium
AAGCAAACGACCCTATTATTGGAATTGATGTTGACGCAAGTTGTAATAATCTGACTGTTGAAGCCGGAGGATCTCTTACCATTCAAAGTGCTTCTGGGGGAACGGGTTCGCTCATTATCAAGGGCACGCTCGCCAATAGTGGAACAATTACCGCGCAGCGTTGTTTTCCGGGTGCTGCACTGCAAAATTGGCACATGATAAGTTCGCCTATGATGAGCATGGATATCTCAGAAAGCGGATTTGCCCCAGGAGGTAGCGATGACTTTTATGCATGGCATGAGCCTGATCCAGGGACTTGGGTGAATTATAAAACAATTGATCCACAGCAAAATCCAACTTTTTCTACAGTAAATGGCAGCGACAATTTTGTTCCGGGCAAAGGATATTTGGTGGCCTATAACGAGGCCAATCCCACCAAAACATTTACCGGAACACTCAATACAGGTGATAAGTCGTTTCTTTTGAAAAACAGCACTTCCAAAGGCTGGACCTACCACACAGGCTGGAATTTATTGGGAAATCCTTATTCATCTGCCATCGACTGGACAACAGTGGACCATTCAGAAGCTTCTCTTTTCCAAGATGTAATGGCCTATGCCTACAATCCACAGGCCGGCGGCGGGGTAGGAGACTTTGTGGCCATCGACGGATCTTCCGAGACACCGGCCTACATTGCTGCCAACCAGGGATTTTTTGTGTTAGCAAAAACAGATAACACAACATTTTCCTTTACCCCTGCCATGCAGAGCCATGGAGGAACGTACTACAAAAAGGGTGATGTTGAGCAAAAATTGGTTTTACGTTTTACCGGAGAAACATACTACGACGAAACTACCATCCGCTTACGCACCGAAAGTTCATTTAACCGCGATCGGGTAGATGCCATAAAAATGTATTCCTACAATGCGGACGCACCCAATGTGTACTCACTATCCAATGACAACATCAAGCTGATGGTGAATAGCATCCCTGACATAGATACCGAAAGCAATATCAAACTTGGTTTTGCAGCTCCCAAAGACGGATTGTTTACCATTTCGGTGGTGGAAGCCCCTGATTACATGATGGACAACATCATTTACCTGGAAGATTTACAACTGGGTAGTTTCCATAAAATCAGCGAAAGTGAATATAATTTTACTTCTGATAAAGGAGATTTTGCTGATAGGTTTGTTATACATTTTGGCATAGTTGGCATAGAGGAAGGCGCAGTAGAAGGTGGATTGTTGCAGGTTTGGAATTTTCAGAACACCCTATACATCATTAACAACCAACACCTTTCCGGCGAAGTTACCATCGTAAATATCATAGGCCAGCAAGTGGCGCAATACCAACTAAGCGGAGAGACCAAACAGGTAATACCTGTGAAGGTAAAGAGCGGATTTTATATTGTAAACATCAAATATACAGGAGGCAATGAAAGTATGAAAGTGATCATTAAATAGTCTCTGCAAGAAAACGCCAAATACTTCGTTATGCTCGATTTGAAAACAGTCATTTACCAAAGTAAACTCCTTGATTTTCAAATCTTCGCAAGCCTCGTCTTTGACGTTTTTTGCAAGAGACGGAAGAATTATAGGGGATTTCTCACCGCTCCCTACGGTCGCTTTATTCGAAATGAAAGGGTGAATTTGGGGAGATCTCTCATCCGCAAAAAAGCGGATATCGAGATGACAGGGTGGTGCTTTGGAGTTTGTCATATTACGATGTGCGCCCCCGCATCACTATCGGGGTTTTCCGGGGTGTTGGGTCTGTGGATGACAAGTTGATGTTTTGAGTTTTGCCCTTGCTGACCAACCGGGTCGAAAGGGTGCAGATGTGCAACCAGATTTAACAAAAATTAAAATGCAATGCCTTGAAAAATAGTTGATTTAAATCGCTGGTCACCAACACACTAATAAACACAGAAGAAAGCCCACACAAGAGCCAGCTGTATTTTTTTTAGCCAAGGATTTGTCTTGTTAAAACAAAAAAGAATATTCCAGATATTGATAATCAATAAAATAAGAAGTAAATAAATATTTTTCAAGTTATAGCGGACAATAGTAATATGTCTTACCTTTGGAGAAACCATTTCAATTATTGACTAATCAAAGTGTTATGAAAACCAGTTTACTTATTTTGGCTATCGTTATTCAAGGCTTCAATCTGCTTATACCCACACAGCAACTAGAGGCCAATCAAGTGGGCATGGATATTTTAAAAAAGACCGTTTCAAACGAAACCAAAACGGTTGGTAATTCCGGCGCTGACTACACCACACTGAAAAGCGCCTTTGATGCGATAAACGCGGGAACCCTCACTGGTGCAGTGACATTGCAGATTGTAGCCAACACTACCGAAACAGTCTCGGCTGTTCTGAATTCCAGCGGCTCCGGGAGTGCCAGCTACACCTCGGTAACCATCTATCCAACAACAACCGGATTGTCCATCAGCGGAGACGTGGCGAACAATTCGCTCATCGACCTCAACGGGGCAGATAATGTGACCATAGACGGAAGGGTGGGTGCTGCTGGCAGTACAGTCAGTCTTGTAATCAGCAATACCAGTACAAATCCTAATTCCACTTCGACTATCCGGTTCACAAATGATGCCTCATATAACACAATAAAATACTGTAAAATAAAGGGGTCCACAACGAATTCACAGTCAGGCAACTTGTTATTCAGCAATACCACCGTTACCGTCGGCAACAGCTTCAATACCATAGATCATAACGACATCACCAGCGTATCAGATGCAAACAGACCTCAGAATGTTATCTATTCCAATGGAACTTCTAGCGTTTCGAATAATTCAAATACAGTCAGCAACAATAATATATATGATTTCCTGAGCAAGACTAATGATGGTTACGTTAGCGGGATTGTCCTTGGCACTGTCAATTCCACCGGAGATAATGGTTATAATAGCGCATGGACCATTGCCGGCAACAGCTTTTACGAAACGACTTCATTTGCACCCAACTCCAGCAGGGAGTTTAACATTATCTATATCTACTGTTTAAACGGGATCAATTTCGACATTTCCAATAATTACATAGGCGGAAGCGCCCCTCTCTGTGGAGGAACCCCCTGGACCAAAATCAACGGTAACAATTATTTTTATGCCATTCAGATCAAGGCGGGAACGGGATCAGGAAATGAAAGCAATATCCAGGGGAACACGATCAAAAACATCTCCTTTGTCAATACTGGAGGCGATATTCCCTGGTATGGTATTCATGTTACTAACGGAGATGTTAATATTGGGACTACAACAGGAAACATCATAGGATCAGTGTCAGAAAATGGTTCCATAGTATATCAGTGTAACGGTACAAATGGACGTTTCTATGGACTTCACCTTCAAACATATGTCGGTGATGTATATGCTCAGAACAATGTTATCGGTGGTATAACTGTCTCCAACGGAAATGCTGCCAATGCTACAAATTTTGTCGGAATACACATACAGGGGGACAATGGGAATAACTATGTATCCAATAACACCATCGGCAGCCCTACTCAGGCAAACAGCATCTATGCAAGTTCTCCTTCTACTTCTAATGCGCAATGGGTTAAGGGAATTGAAGTCGAAGGAAATAATGTTGTAGTGACCAATATCAACAACACGGTGGCCAACAT
>CAYWNI010000335.1:0-3624 GCA_964459525.1 uncultured Lentimicrobiaceae bacterium
AATTCAAACACCCCATGGAATTCGTCAGCTTCGTTCATCACCACCTTATCGGGCTTTTGAAATGCTAGAATTGCCATAATATATCTTTAGCTATTAATAATCAGTAAGTCAATTTTTCTATTTAGAGTACAACTCTACAATAAGCTGTTCCTTGATATTTTCAGGAATTTCATCACGTTGGGGATAATTTAAAAACTTACCCTGCATTTTAGCTGAATCCCATTCAAGCCATGAAAAACTTTTATGTGCACTCTCAAGCGACTCAGTGATCGCGATCATGCTTTTAGATTTTTCGCGCACACCAACTACATCACCTTCTTTAAGTGTATAACTTGGAATATTAACGACTTGTCCGTTAACAGTAATATGGCGGTGTGAAACTAGTTGACGAGCACCAGAACGACTGGGCGCTATCCCCAAACGAAATACGGTATTGTCGAGACGTGCTTCAATAAGTTTAAGCAAATTCTCACCTGTAATACCTCTTTTACGAGAAGCGGCTGCAAAAATATTCCTAAACTGGCGCTCCAGAATTCCATAGGTATATTTAGCCTTTTGCTTTTCTTGAAGCTGAATTCCATATTCAGACTGCTTTCTTCTTTTTTTGGCTGCGCCATGCTGTCCGGGAGGAAATGCCTTTTTATCGAGGTACTTATCAGCGCCGTATATAGGCTCATTAAATTTCCGTGCAATTTTGGACTTTGGTCCGATGTATCTTGCCATTTTTTAGATAATTTGTCGGTTAAACGTTAGCAATGGTAAAATTATACTCTTCTTCTTTTTGGAGGTCGGCAGCCGTTGTGTGGCATTGGAGTAACATCAACAATTTCTGTTACTTCGATTCCTGAAGAATGAATGGTACGTATAGCTGACTCACGGCCGGAGCCTGGGCCTTTAACGTAAACTTTCACCTTGCGCAAACCAAGATCGTAGGCTACTTTTGAACAATCCTGAGCAGCCATTTGAGCTGCATACGGAGTGTTTTTCTTTGATCCTCTGAAGCCCATTTTACCGGCTGATGCCCAGGATATTACCTGACCTCCTTCATTGGTTAAAGAAACAATTATGTTATTAAATGTAGCTTGTACATAGGCCCGTCCGATGGGGTCTATTTTTACTACTCTTTTTTTTGTAATTCTGGTCCTTTTTGCCATAATTATGTAACTAGACTATGAAATAAATAATTTTCTACTTAGTAGCTTTCTTCTTGTTAGCAACGGTTTTCTTGCGTCCCTTGCGGGTACGGGCATTGTTTTTTGTAGTTTGACCGCGTAGGGGTAAACCAATTCTATGACGTATTCCACGATACGTTCCAATGTCCATCAATCGTTTAATATTCATTTGAGTTTCTGAACGCAATTCTCCTTCTACTTTCAGAGAACTGATGACATTACGGATTGTATTTTGCTCATCATCCGTCCAATCCTGCGCTTTGGTATCTTTACTTATACCAGCCTCCAATAAAATCATTTGTGCGGTGTTACGTCCAATGCCATATATGTAGGTCAATGCGATCTCACCTCTTTTGTTGTTTGGGATGTCTACTCCAGCAATTCTAGCCATAATTTTTCTTTTAATATTAAATCGACCCCAGGTTACCCTTGCCTTTGTTTAAACTTGGGATTTTTTTTGTTAATAATGTACAATCTTCCCTTACGACGGACAATTTTGTCCTCGGGAGTTCTTTTCTTAATGGATGCTCTTATTTTCATCGTTGCTACTATTTGTATCTAAATGTAATTCTACCTTTGGATAAATCGTACGGCGACATCTCCAGTTTAACTCGATCGCCAGGTAGAATTTTGATGTAGTGCATGCGCATTTTTCCAGAGATATGCGCCGTTATAACATGTCCATTTTCGAGTTCCACACGAAACATGGCATTTCCTAACGATTCCACTACGGTTCCATCCTGTTCTATCGACTGTTGTTTAGCCATACAAATTTATATTTTTTAATATTTCTTCTTCAATATATTCAAATGTTGAGAGTATGTCTGCCTTGTTTTCTCGCACCACAATATCGTGCTCAAAATGTGCAGAGGGTTTACCATCAGCAGTACGTATTGTCCATCCGTCCCGATCTTGAGTAACATCTTTAACTCCGAGGTTTACCATCGGTTCAATGGCCAGACACATACCAGACTTTAGCTTTACACCTGTACCTCGTCGCCCATAATTTGGTACCTCAGGTTTTTCATGCAAATTTCTACCAACTCCATGCCCAACTAATTCACGCACAACGGAATACCCAAACCCTTCAACAAACGACTGGACTGCATTCCCAATATCACCTATTCTCTTCCCCACAACGGCTTGGGCGATGCCAAGATACAACGATTCTTTGGTACGATCTAAAAGATCTGCGAGGTCGGTCGATAATTCTCCAATCCCAAACGTGTATGCTGAATCGCCATAAAAACCATTCATCAGGGTACCACAGTCGATGGATACAATATCTCCCTCTTTAATCAATCGCTCTCCGGGTATTCCATGGACAATCTCATCGTTTACTGAGATACAAAGACTTCCGGGAAAACCACCGTAGCCTTTAAAACCAGGAACAGCGCCATTATCGCGAATATATTCTTCCGCCAGCGTATCCAATGCCTTTGTGCTGATGCCTGAGCGAAGAATCTTCGCCACTTCAGCTAAAGTTTTTCCAACAAGTAAAGAACTCTTTCTTTGAATTTCAACTTCTTCGTCAGTTTTAATATAAATCATCTAACGAATTGTTTTTACATATTGAAGGTCGAAGAGCGTCCCTTTATCCTGCCCGACTTGGTCAGACCGTCATAGTGACGCATCAACAAATAACTTTCAATCTGTTGCAATGTATCGAGAACAACACCTACCAAAATGAGTAGTGATGTCCCACCGTAAAACTGGGCAAAACCACTGTTTACTCCCGCAATTTGTGCAAAAGCAGGCATAATAGCAATTACACCCAGAAAAATAGATCCTGGAAGGGTTATGCGCGACAAAATATTGTCGAGATAATCAGCCGTTTTTTTACCGGGTTTAATACCAGGAATAAAACCACCATTCTTTTTCAAGTCGTCTGCCATCTGATTTGGATTGATGGTAATCGCTGTGTAAAAGTAGGTAAAGGCGATAATCATGATAAAGAAAGTCATGTTATACCAGAAACCTGTGTAATCAGCGAAAGCTGCCGCAAAACCCGAAAGGGATTCTGACTGAGCAAAGCCAACCAAAGTAATGGGCAAAAACATGATAGCCTGTGCAAAAATGATAGGCATTACACCGGCCGAATTAACTTTCAAAGGCAGATACTGACGCACGCCACCATATTGTTTATTACCTACAATCCGTTTGGCATACTGAATTGGCACACGACGTGTTCCCTGCACCAGCAAAATGGTGAAAAGAATAACGAAGATTAAGATTACTAACTCTACCAAGAAATAAACCAATCCACCACCTACAGCGCTCATTTTAGAAACAAATTCTTGCACGAGTGAGCTAGGTAGTCGAGCGATAATTCCAATCATAATGATGAGAGAAATACCATTTCCGATACCCTTATCGGTAATTTTTTCACCCAACCACATAACAAACAAAGTTCCTGCAATCAAAATGACGGTAGAACTTATCCAGAAAAACA
>CAYWNI010000336.1:0-3615 GCA_964459525.1 uncultured Lentimicrobiaceae bacterium
CAATGCGTTCGGCGGTTTTTCCGTCCCAAAGAGGAGGGATACTTCCTTTTTTAACCTTGCCATTAAGCGTGTCAACCGCAGTTTGGTAAACAAGTTCGTAGTTCTGCCCAAGCAACTGATTTGTTCCCAAGTCTACTGTCGAAGGACGCTCGGTGCTGTTTCTTACGGTGAGGCATTGTACTCCTAAAAAAGTGGTTTCTTCCTGAATTCCGCCACTGTCGGTAATTACCAAGGCTGCATTTTTTGTTAGGTTTAGAAAATCAAGATATCCAACGGGTTCTAAAAGAATAAGTCCGGAAGGTAATTTGGTTGTGAGTTGTAACCTGTCGAGGTGACTTTTTGTGCGGGGATGAACCGGAAAAACAACCTGTTTCATTTTGGCCAGCTCCGATAAAGTGTTTATTATTTGACTCAAGTTCTCATCGGAGTCAACGTTGGATGGCCGATGAAAAGTGGCCAGAATATAGTCTCCTTTTTCAATGTTTAATTTTTTTATAATTGTCGATTGATCTATCTTTGGAAGATAGTGTACGAGGCTGTCGATCATAATATTACCCGAAAAGAAGGTTGTTTCAGTCTGTTTTCCTTCATGTTTTAAATTGTCGAGTCCGCTTTGTTCGGTAACGAATAGCAAATCGGCAATTTCATCGGCGAGTATGCGGTTAATTTCTTCTGGCATCTGCCTATCAAAGCTGCGCAGTCCCGACTCGACATGAGCTACTGGAATATGCATTTTAACGGCTACCAGAGCAGCGGCCAGCGTTGAGTTTACATCTCCGGGCACAATAACCAAATCTGGTTTTTCTGACAGAAGAATTTTTTCAAACTCAATCATTACCTGTGCCGTTTGTACGGAATGACTTCCTCCGCTTACGCCCAAATAAAAATCAGGGACTGGCATTTCGAGTTCCTCAAAAAAAACCTGCGACATTTTTTTGTCGAAATGTTGTCCGGTATGGCAGATTTTGTGGTCAATATGGTTTTTGTGCTTCTCGAATTCACGATGAAGGGGGGCTATTTTTACAAAATTCGGCCTAGCGCCAACTACTGAAATTATTTTCCTCACGCTGATAATTTTAGCTACAAAAGTACTCATTTTGGGTAACAGGCGGTCAAGGCAACCAATGCCCAAGTTAAAAAACTATCTGAGCACCATCACCGTGCCTTTAGCGATTTGTATGGCTGTATTATACGGACATGTAAACTCAATAATCCACGCGTAGATCCCTTGTGGTACTTTCTCGTTTTTGAATTTCCCGTTCCAACTTTGATTAAGGTCGTCTGTTGTAAAAACTAAAGTACCCCATCTGTTGCGGATAACCAGACGATAAGATGCAATTGGTTCGTTGGAAATCGGTGTAAAAAAGTCGTTTTTGCCGTCATTATTTGGAGAGAAAGCGTTGGGAAAGAGTATTTTACAATGACTTTCGTAGCTTACCCTAATGGTGTCGGTTCCTTTGCACCCCTCAATTTCAACCACAGCCCAATATTCTCCCGGCGTCGTAACTATTAATTCATAACCCCTTTCGCCATTACTCCATAACGCTGGAGGATAGGCTGAGTCGGTGTTAAGTGTAAGTATTTCGCCGGCTTGCAACACAGTGTCGTTGCCAAGATTTACTATCGGGCTCTCAATCATCTGGAGTTCAACGGTGTCGGTGGCAATACAGCCATAGGTGTTGGTCGCTATGGCGAAATAAAGGCCGGAAGCTTCAACATGAAAACTTGGGTTGGTGCTGCCATCCTGCCACAGCACTTCATCCTGATCTGTTCCTGCGTAAAGCCACAAATCATCGTTGCTGCAAAAAATTCGGTCGTCACCCAGATTTACCTCTGGCGTTGGATAGATGGTAATTGTTTTAATTAATGTATCGGTATTGGCATTGAAGTTTGAAATCAGCGTAACCGAATAATCTCCATCAGAAGAATAGATATGGGTTGGTTTAAATTCAGTTGAATGGTTTAGTTCGCCTGACGATGGATCGCCAAAATCCCAGACTACACTGTTTAACTCTACCTCATTGGTGAGAAAAAAATGAATCGTGTCGTTTTGGCAATGGTTTATGTAGTCAAAATCTTGAAGTTGAACAAAGTAGCTTTGAACAAAGGTGGGTAATCCCCAAATGCAAGCCGCGCCACCAAGATTCAATTCGTCTTCAATAAAGTTGCAGGCACTGCCTCGTTTTTCTGGAAAACCAATACTTCCGAGATAATTATCGCCAACAAATTCCGACCCTATGGTATCGAACTTGGAGAGGTAGATTTTTCTGTCAGGAGCTACTTGCAAGGCACCGGCAAAATCGTTGCTTACAGTCCCAACCACAATTCCGGAGAGTACCATTTCAGGTGGTGGCAGGGTCAGGTCAAACTGCACGACTTTTCCTCCATTGTGGTAGTCAGAAATATACAACATGTTGCCACTTGGCGAGAATTCTAGTCCATAAGCCCTGGGATAATTGCTCGGAAAAGTTATGGGATTGTTAATTTGACCTGTTTCGTTATCAAAGTCGAATAACTGGAAACTGTTGTTTAATCTGGTAACAATCCCAATTTTAGAGCCATCGGGAGAGGCCTTCATGTAACCGGGTGTGTATTCGGCGCCTCCTTGATGGTCGAGCCCTGTGTGGCTGACGACCGCTAAATCTTTGTCGATACCTTGCTCGGTCAGCAAAAAAGCATAGAAGGCATCCGAGTTCCATAGATGGGTAATTATCCAGATGTCTATTCCGTTAGCATGGGGTACTGCGGTTACTTTCTCTTCAGTGGGTGAGGCGTTTAGCGTGTTGTTTGCCGATCCGGTAATGTCGCCACCACCGCCGCTAAGGGTCATGTCGACTACTGAATACCTCAATCCGTCATTTCCAATTTCTTTAGGAACGGTAAAAATGTAGTAAAAAGGATTTTCTCCAGGTTTTTTGGCAATTATCGCCGATTGTGTTGCCGATTGATTGCCCATCAAACTTTGGCCGTTTGGCATAAAATTACCGTTCTTGTTCCAAACTTTTTGGCCATTGGTATAAAACATCAAATTGCCCTCTGAATCAGATATTACTGCACATCCCTCGCGCTGATACATGGATGAATTGGTTAATGCCTGAGGCTGCCCACTGTTGAAATCCAATCCGGCATAATCACCAAAATACCAAATATTCCCTTCTCTTTGCGCTCTAATTTCGGAAGAAAAAAAAGCCATCAAACAGCCCAAAAACAATACCTTATAAAGAACCGATGGTGTTTGATTCGACATTTTACGACATCTTGTTGAAACGCGCTTCTGTAATAGCCTTTGATCGCCTTATGCTGGCCTCAAAGGCTATTACAGAAGCGCGAAACCCAAAGGAACTTGTACTCCTCTTGGTGCTCCCATTTGCTGTAATACATTACCAGCGGTTAAGCCAGTTTTCATTGCTTCCTTAATATTTGATCCTAGGCTAGATTCTGTTCCTTTCCCTATTGCATATTGCCCCGCTCCCATAATAGCGTTAAGAGGTCTTTGCAATGCTTTAAGTCCACCCATAAACCATCCGTCAGGTTTTGTTTCTGTCTCTGCCTTTTCATCATCTTTCCCGTACCAAGTTTTTTTAAGTTGTTCACTTTTTAAATCTTCAATCTGAC
>CAYWNI010000337.1:0-3613 GCA_964459525.1 uncultured Lentimicrobiaceae bacterium
GTAATGCTTACGGCCATCGAAGAGCTGCGCAGCGAGGGCAAATCGGTAAGTTTGGCACATTTTAAATACATCATGCCTTTGCCACGGAATACCCGTGAGGTATTGTCGCGGTACAAGAAAATTTTGGTTTGTGAAATAAATATGGGTCAGTTTGTTAACTACCTGCGCATGAGCTTTCCTGAGTTTACTTATTTGCAATATAATAAAATTCAGGGACTTCCTTTTATGGTTGCCGAGCTAAAAGACAAGGTTAACGAACTTTTAAACGACTAGACAATGGAAAGTACGATAGAAACAAAAAAGCTTGAGCTAACAAAGGAAGACTTTGAAAGCGATCAGATGGTAAAATGGTGTCCGGGTTGTGGCGACCATGCGATTTTGAAATCTGTAGAGAATGTATTCCCCGAGCTGGGTATTCCCAAAGAAGATTTCGTAGTGGTATCAGGTATCGGTTGTTCGTCACGGTTTCCATACTACATGAACACTTACGGTTTTCATAGTATTCATGGTCGTGCCGCTGCCATTGCTACGGGTATAAAACTCTCCAATCCTAAACTTAGCGTTTGGATGATTTCTGGTGATGGTGATTCAATGGCCATTGGTGGCAATCATTTTATACACATTGCCCGACGTAATCCAGACATCAACTATTTGATGTTCAACAATAAGATTTACGGGCTTACCAAAGGACAATATTCGCCTACAACTCCGCAGGGAGCCAAAACCAAAAGTTCGCCTCAGGGTGTATTTGAAACACCTTTTAATCCAGGTGAATTGGTAATAGGAGCCAGAGGGAAATTTTTTGCCCGTGTGGTTGATACCAATCTTAAATTAATGACGCAGGTGTTTAAGCAGGCTGCTGAACACAAAGGTGCCTCTATTGTAGAAATATTGGCCAATTGTGTGATATTTAATAATTTGGTACATGGTTTGATAACAGGCCGCGATACAAAAGATGATAACCAAATTGTGTTGGAAGCCGGGATGCCAATGATTTATGGTCGTAACCGTGAAAAGGGCATTGTGCTTAAAGGAACAAAACTGGTTGCAGTGGAAATTGGAAAGGATGGAATCACCGAGGCCGATTTATTGGTGCACGATCCCTCCGAAGCTGATCCCGGTATTCACCTGATGCTTGCTAACATGATGCCTCCAGAATTGCCAGCAGCCTTGGGAGTGATTAGAGCCGTTAAAGCTCCAACCCTCGAAGAATCAGTTTATGCCTCTATTGAGCATGAAAAAAAGACCAGCCGCATTAAGTGCGTTGATGATTTATTAAATCAAGGTGGTACATGGGAAATCAAGTAGTTTGACCTTTTTACAAAAAACCGCTCCATATTGGAGCGGTTTTTTTTTGCCCAAATTTTTAATGAGTAGAACCGGGTTGTTGACTTAAGGAGAATACTCTTGAATAAACCTGACCTTAGGGGGCCACTATTATACACAAACAGGTATGCGGAAGCAGGCGATTTAATAGCCGGCCGCTTTTTTTGTCCACATGACACAACGCCAGCAATACAAAAGCATCCTGCCAGCCATAGAAAAAATGTATGTTGATTTGAATACCAACTAAATAACAATCATAAATCTATTTTCCGAAAAATCGATAACCCAACAGAAAACGAAATAAAATCTCCACATTAACCAACCATTTGGGCGTATACGGTATCTTATGGAGTTCTACGGAGGCCTCGACAACGGTCGCTTGGTCTCTCGGTCTGGCCTTCGACAGTGGCGCTGCAGGCATGTCGGCGGGCGAGTACGGCGCTACTAAGGATATGGGCTATTCGGTGCGATGTGTGAGGGATTAAATGACTATTTTATTAACTCAAGTTTCGCACATTGATTTTAGAGGCTAGCTTGATTGAGTTTTTGTTGATTGTGTGTTTTTCCGGGAAAGACAGTTTTTCTCCCCTCGTTATCGCTGCGCTCAAACGAAGACACCATAGTTCCATCCTGAAAATGTTGGTTGACAAGAAATACAATTCATAAATTACTGAAATATAAGCTGGTATATAGTAGTGTGTCAGATAAAGTTTTTTATGTGTGTGATTTGATATGTGATGCTTGTTGCTGGTAATTAGATTTATATAAACAATTATTGCTCTATATTGTACAAACGGAATCGATTGTCTCTAGCCAACAAGTTCATCGTTCGGTTTCAAAAGATTTGAATTGATTTTTTCTTGCAATTTTAAATGCAATCACAATAAATTCACATTATATTGTGATTCTGTTGTTTGTTTAGATATTTAAATTTACATTTGCTATTAAAATCACACTATAATGTTAGTCAAGCAACTTGGAGAAACAATAAAAAAAAGGAGAAAGGAGCTGAGCATAATTCAGCCTCACTTGGCTGAGCTGGCTGAAATTAGCACTAATACCTTATATAAATTAGAACGAGGGCAAGGCAATCCTTCATTAGATGTGTTAAATAAAGTAGCTGATGTTTTGGGGATGGAACTGACACTAGAAGTCAAAAAAACACCATTAAATAAATGAGAGTAGCAGAAGTTTATCGTATCGGAATATTTGCCGGGATACTAATAGAAGAAAATCGTCATCAAATCATATTTAGATACGACGATAATTATTTTAGTGATTTAAGCAAACCAGCTATTAGTTTAACATTACCTAAAACAAAGAAAGAATACAGAAGTGAGTTTTTATTTCCATTTTTCTTTAACATGCTAAGCGAAGGCGTAAACAAAAAATTACAATGCGCTCATTTACATATTGATGAAGAAGATAGTTTTGGATTGTTAATGGCAACAGCACAAAATGATACTATTGGAACTATTACAGTAAAACCAATACCAACTAAATGAACTTAGATGAATTAAAATATTGCCCGGGAACATTAGCTGAAGGTCACACAACTTATAGCCCAAGTTGTTTAAGGAATATGTTTCGCAGCAAAAAGGTAAATCATGTATTACCTTATGAACAGCCGCAGCAAAGTGAAGAAGTTGCTGAGCAATTTATGGAAAACCGTATACGTATATCTATATCGGGTGTTCAGGAGAAGTTAAGTTTTATTCTTGACAAAAATATTTTACGCTTGACCAAAGTAGGAGAGCAAGGAACTTACATACTAAAACCTATACCAAGAGATTTAAAAAAAGTTGACCAAGTTCCGGCAAACGAGCATCTGACAATGCAAATTGCAAAACAAGTTTATGGCTTAAATACGGCTGAAAATGCCATGATTTTTTTTAGAAATGGATCACTTGCTTACATCACTAAACGATTTGATGTAAAAAATGATGGGGGCAAATGGGGAAAAGAGGACTTTGCATCCCTTGCTGGTAAAACTAAAGATAATGCAGGAGCTAATTTTAAATATGAATACAGTTATGAAGAGATCGGAAATCTGATACAAAAATTTGTTCCGGCATGGAGAGTAGAAATAGAAAAATATTTTTCATTGGTTGTCTTCAATTTTCTATTCTCAAACGGCGATGCACATTTAAAAAATTTCTCTTTACTTGAGTCATCGAAAGGTGATTATTTACTCAGTCCATCTTATGATTTGATAAATACAGGACTCCATGTGGATGATTCTGATTTTGCATTGCAAAAGCGACGTTCTGCGCCGCGCGCTGCTGCG
>CAYWNI010000338.1:0-3601 GCA_964459525.1 uncultured Lentimicrobiaceae bacterium
GCTTTGGCGGCAGTGGTACCAAAATCATTTTCGATAAAGGTGGCTGCCCCAATTGAAAATGCAAACAACAGGATGAGTACCCCCATAGTTTGCATTGAGAAAAAGAAAGCGGTTATTTTATTCATAGCAATTGTATTGTTTTAGTTAAAAGTATGATTGTAGAAATTATAATTAGTGATAAGTTACGCTCCAGTATTTTTTATAATCACATCAATAGCGCCAACCCCAAATTTACTGATTGATGCCATGCTGTTTTTCACCCCTTCAAAATTGTCGAGGGCTTTGATAATTGCATTTTTAAGCACACCATTGCCCACGCCGTGAATGAAAATTATTTTTTCGTAATCGTTTTCCATTCCGCTGTACAGGGCTTTGTTAAAAACATCCATCTGCAAGGTGAACATGTCGTGACTCGACATACCGGAGATGTTGTCCACCAACTCTGCAATATGCAGATCGACAGTAGCCTCACCAACAACCGTTTTGTACTTGGCAATAAATGGTCGATCTTTTTGTACTTTTGATTGTTGACTGGCGATATCGCTATTATACTTTTTTACAGCTTCCTGATCGGAGGCTACAGTCAGTGCCATCTGCGATACCAAGTTCACCATCAAAGCTTTGCCTTGCAACAAAGAATTGGCAATAAAGCTACCTTCTTTATAAAACCTGTTTGCTTTTATATCCAACGAAATGTGCACAGGCATGTATATTTTCTTCGGCTCATCAGCATGAAAAAGCATTTGTATAGCACCAACATTCCATTTTTCGATGTCATCGCGACTAATGCTTTCTATCACAATTTTTGAATGCGCCGGCACCGAGCCGAAGTCAACCCCCTGCAGTGTTTCGGTTTGCTGCAAAAAAAGGCTGTACAATAATTCATAACCAGTATGGTTTATCAGCACAACATCAATATTACCGGTAAGCAGCCACTGCTGTTCCTGTGGCTCATAGGCGAGGTATACACCTGGCATCTCTTTTATAGTTCCCCATGGATTAATTTCGCTAATGGCTGACTTTTCGGGCACAACAGGCTCATTAAGAAGTTCCAATGCGCTCTTTCTCTTTTCGGGTTCTACTTGCGGATTGTTCCTGTAATCAGGAATCAAGTTTATGGTTAATACAGGCATTTCAAAACCATCATCGGTTTCTAACTTAACCATTTTGTGATCGATTACCGAAATAACAGTACCTCCACCAACTTCATTCAAAAATTTTACCTTGTCGCCTACTTTAAAAGCCATGTTATATTATTTAAGGTAGCAAAATTAAGAAATAACCACCTGCCACTGTATGGTTAATTAAGATTATTCAGAACAGCAGCCCTAAGCTCGGGTAATCAGATATTTGTATTGAAAGAGTCCATTCATTAGTGAAAAATATCATATTGACAAAGCCAGTTTGTGTGCAGGAGGGAATGAAAATAAGGGATCGCAATCCAATTCTCCGAAGCCAGCAGATCATTTTTTATTTTGAACTTCAATATAAATTAGGTTGTGGCAAATCATTTTCGGGAAATTTGGATTATTTTTGGTAAAAAATCGAGTTATCGTGGTTCCCCCAATCAATAAATCTGTCACATTTGACTGGAATAAAAAATTTGTCATGAAAGAATTATTCTACCTCTTTTCAGTATTGGTGATGCTTTTCAGCAACCAACTTTTCTCTCAATCAACGCCAATTACTGGTAAAATCACAGGTCAAACCAATGACCAATCCGTGTCACTCGTCAGTGTTACTAACGTGGAGACAAACGAATCGGTAGTCTCAGATAAAGACGGATATTTCACCATCAGTTCTGGCATCACATTTCCTTTCACCCTTATTTTCAGCCACATGGGTTTTGAAACACAAAAGCTACTGGTTTCTGAGTCTGATAAATTTATACCATTGGAGATAATCTTGATGGAGAAACAAACCCAATTGTCAGAAATAGAGGTGTTTGGAGATTTGAAGAAAAGTCAATATCCCGTTCTACTGGTTGGCATAACTCCGCTCGAGAGCACACCACATCAAGATATCGGTAAACTATTACGCCTAGAGCCCAACGTGGGTGGTATTCGTAAGGGTGCTTTGGGTATTGACCCTGTAATCAGAGGGTTTAAATACAGCCAATTGAATGTACAACTCAATGGTGGCACAAAAATAGAAGGCGGTTGTCCGAACAGAATGGATCCTGCCACAGCCCATGTCGACATTAATGACTTGAAGAATATCGCAATCTACAAAGGTCCCTATGCCTTAAAATATGGCCCCGCTTTTGGAGGCGTTATTCGCCTCATCACCAGCAAGCCTGAATTTCATGAAGTCTATCAAACCAACGTAAATATCATGGCAGGCGGTCAAAGTAACTACGAAGGTTTTAAAAGTCGCCTGAGGGTGTCGGGTGGAAACCAGATAATTGCCTACAGTTTTTCTGCCAACTGGAACAAATATGGTGACTACAAAGCGGGGGACGGTGATGTAATGCAAGGAGCATCAAACACTTCCATGATCAAAGGCCAAATCGCGGTGCAGCCGTTGGACGGACAGAAGTTTTATTTCAGCTACGACAAAAGTCGTGGAAGAAACATCGACTTCCCAACCCTACCGATGGACGAGAGATCTGATGATACCGAAATTTATGACTTCAACTACATGGGAACTAGCTTTGGAAATACCATAAATTTTATTCGCGCTAACCTCTACAAATCTGATGTACATCACATCATGGATAACAAACTGAGGCCTTTTTCTGATACAGTGGTGGCTGTTTCCGACATAAAAGCCATCAATACAGGAGGCCGGATAGCTATAAATTTCAATCTGGGCAAATCAGTTGTCGAAGCCGGGAGCAGCTATGAGTCGATTTCAAAAGACGGCAGCCGCTTTAAAACCATGATTATGCAACCAAATATGCCCGACTTCACAGAAGAACTTTGGAACAACGCGCTAATAAACAACCTGGGATTTTTTGCTGAATACCAGACCACTACTTCCAAAATTGACTGGGTGGCTTCGGTACGTCTCGATTTAAACCAAGGCAATTCAGATCCTATGGTCAGGTACTCAAATATGGGGATTCCAGTGTTCGAAAATGCTGACACAAAAAGTAATTATACCAATTTTAGCTTTAGCGGAGGGCTAACCTGGCATATCAACAGCCAAAACAGCCTTGGCGTAGCATTGGGAAAAGGGGTAAGAAGCCCGGACATGACAGAAAGATTTATCACACTACTTCCGGTTGGATACGACAATTATGACTATGTGGGCAATCCACAACTTAAACCAGAAGCCAATCACGAAATTGAATTTAATTGGAGTTACACCCCCACACGTTGGGGTAGTGTGAACGCCGGCCTGTTCTTCAGCTATGTAACCGACTATATTTCAGCTGTCATGGTGCCTCCTTCGGAAATAAAGCCACAAACAAAAGGCGTTCTGGGCGTAAAACGTTTCATAAACATTGATGAAGCATACCTCACCGGCTTCGAGTTTATGTATAAAACCCCTGAAAACCTGTCGTGGGATGCTTCGCTTACAGCGGCATACACCACAGGTATTAACCCTGAAGCCACCATGTATATTATCGAAAACGGACAGGTCACCGGACAAGAAA
>CAYWNI010000339.1:0-3568 GCA_964459525.1 uncultured Lentimicrobiaceae bacterium
AATTTACCCCATAATTCCAGAAGTTCCAAAAATGAATATTACACATAAAACAGACAGACATATGGTTAGAGTTGGGTGAGATTCTGCTAAAAACAATGCAGCTAAAGCAAGCACAACGAAAGGAACTCTTTCAAACAGTGTTATTTTTTTAACAAATAGCTTGCAAAAAACAATCTCCAAGCTTACATTTGCCTTGTTATATATTTAACAAAACAAATTAATGGAAGAGAAGGATACTTTTAATCATTTGCCCCACAAAACCATCGCCAGACTTAGCCAATACCGTCGGGCGTTGCTGCTTTGTTTAAGTCGTGGAAAAAGCCATATTTTTTCGCATGAAATAGCTACTATACAGCATATTACACCCGTTCAAGTACGGCGCGATTTAATGCTGATTGGTTATTCAGGCACGCTACGCAAAGGCTATAACATCAAAGAACTCATCGATTTGATTGCGAATATTATCGACAGCGATGAAGGCATAAAAGTGGCTATTGTTGGCATGGGAAATCTTGGTAGAGCACTTATCAACTATTTTAGTGGCAAACGCCATAAGCTAAGTATCGTTGCCGGATTTGATACCAACCCCGATAAGATTGGCAATACCATGAATGGCGTTCCATGCTATCCGGCCGACAGAATGAAAGAGATAATTGAAAAGGAAAATATTGAAATTGGCATAATCACGGTCCCAGCCCAAAACGCAAGCCAAACAGCAAATGAATTGGTAGCTGCAGGCATAAAAGGACTGCTCAACTACACCCCAAAGCCAATTGATGTACCTGACTATGTGTATCTTGAAGAATATGATATGATAACCACTTTAGAAAAAGTGGCTTTTTATGTCAAGATGCGGCAAAATGAAGAGGACACAAAAGCAGAATAATTATCGATATCTGCTGAACACTTATAAATTGAATTGATAATTATGATTAATTCGAAACTCGATCTGACTATTAAACAATTACCCATAAAAAAAACCGATGAAAATCATCGGTTTTTTTTATTGTCTCAAATACACTTATAAGTCTAAACCATTGTTATTCTTGTACCTCCGTTATCAACACCCAACAACGAAGCTTCTGTAATGATGGCATCTTTTCCGCTACGTTCAACAAATTGAATAGCAGCTTTAATTTTTGGCCCCATGCTTCCCTCACCAAACTGTCCTTCAGCCAGATATCGCTTGGCATCTGCAATATTAATTCTATCAAGTGATATTTGTTGCGGCGTGTTAAAATTAAGACAAACTTTAGGCACGTCAGTCAGAATAAACAACTTGTCGGCGCGCACCTGCGACGCCAGCAACGACGAAGCAAGGTCTTTATCTATAACAGCATCAATGCCTTCCAATACGTTTTCTTCTTTGTAGTAACAAGGTATGCCACCGCCACCAACAGCAATTACAATGTGACCACTGCGTGCGATTTGCTCGATGGTTTTGCGGTTAAAAATCACCAAAGGTTTAGGCGAAGCCACTACCTTGCGCCAGCCACGTCCTGCGGCATCCTCTTTGTAAATCGAATTTGATTCGGCCATGAGTTTTTCCACTTCTTCCTTATTGTAGTAAGGACCAATAGGTTTAGTTGGCTTTTGAAAAGCAGGATCGTCCTTATTTACTAATACCTGGGTAATAATGGATATTATATCAGACTCCATGTCTTCTTTCATCAGTACATTGCGTAGCTGTTGCTCTAAAACATAACCAATAAAACCCTGAGAATAAGCTACACTAATGTCAAGCGGCATATCAGGAACACCATACAGTTTATTGCCTGCCGTGTTGGCCAAAAGTATATTTCCTACCTGCGGACCATTGCCGTGCGTAAGCACAATAGCATAATCGTTCCTTATTAACTTGACCAAATTCCTGCTTGCGTCACTTGCATTTTGCTCTTGCTCAGAAATAGTTCCCTTTTGACCAGCCCTAAGCAGGGCATTTCCACCAAAAGCAACAACTGCTAACTTCCTCATATTCATTATTTTTTAAAAATATTGGAGTACAAAAATAATGCTTTTTAGTATATTGAAGAATTCTAGTGTGATTTTTTTAACAATAAAGTCATTCTGGATAATCAAAATTGAATAATTTAGCAATATGGTAAAGCGTATAATTGGTTTTGCAGTTATTCCCACAGTTAGCCTGTACATTGCTTTTTTTGGAGGCATTGCACCCGAAAAGCCCGAAATAGCATACACACTGGCCGTGGCGATATTGATGGCTGGTTGGTGGATTACCGAAGTTGTTCCTCTGGCGGTAACGGCCTTATTGCCCGTCGTCTTGTTTCCAGTTTTTGGCGTTATGGATGGAAAAGCGGTGTCTTCTGCTTATTTCAATCACGTTATCTTCCTTTTTATAGGTGGATTTATTATGGCGCTGACCATGCAAAAATGGGAATTACACCGCAGAATAGCACTGAAAATCATGATGATTACAGGATCGAGTCCAAAACAAGTGCTTCTGGGGTTCATGGTAGCGACCGCATTTCTTTCGATGTGGATTTCAAATACGGCCACTGCCATGATGATGGTACCTATTGTTTTATCTATAACAGTAAAACTTGGTGATTTTTTAAATGAAAAAGAGTTGAGCCGATTTAGGGTAGGACTTTTACTGGCCGTGGCTTACAGTGCTTCTATCGGAGGAATCGCCACGCTGGTGGGCACACCTCCAAACCTGAGTTTTGCCAGAATACTGCAAATCATGTTCCCAACTGCACCTGACATCAGTTTCTCAAACTGGTTTTTGTTTGCCCTGCCTATAAGTCTGGTCATGTTGGCTGTTAGCTGGATGCTGCTTTATCTGTTCTTCAAACCAAAAGAATTTGATTCGCGGCAAACAAATATTGCTCTTCGCACGGAATACAAAAAACTTGGTAAAAAAACTTACGAAGAAAAAGTCATTCTCACGCTATTTATTTTACTGGCTCTGTTGTGGTTAACACGTGCCAATTTAGTTTTTGGGGACACTGTAATACCGGGCTGGGGCAACCTACTTCCCTACCCCGAATACATAAATGATGGAACCGTGGCTATTGCTATTTCTATTTTGCTTTTCGTTCTGCCTTCCAAACAAAGAGGAAAACGTTTAATAGACTGGGAAACTGCGACTAAACTACCTTGGAACATTGTTTTGCTCTTTGGTGGTGGTTTTGCTTTGTCGGCTGCGTTTAAAGAATCTGGCTTATCACTATGGTTTGGTGAACTTATGGCTGCAGCCGACGGTATACCAGTAATATACATCCTTCTGATAATTGCATTCGGCATGACTTTTTTAACCGAACTAACTTCAAATACAGCCACAACGGAAATGATCCTTCCAGTGCTGGCAGGTCTGGCGGTTACATTAGACGTAAATCCGTTACTTTTCATGCTTCCAGCCACCTTAAGTGCGTCAATGGCTTTTATGCTACCTGTTGCCACTCCTCCCAACGCCATTGTTTTTGGCTCCAACCAAATTACGGTCGCACAAATGGCTGGAACTGGCATCATTCTTAACATCATAGGCGTTGTTATCGTGGTGCTGGCTACTTACTTCTGGGGTTCCTATATTTTTGATATTGATATT
>CAYWNI010000340.1:0-3555 GCA_964459525.1 uncultured Lentimicrobiaceae bacterium
GCAACCAGGAACTTACAAACTTGTGTTCAGACCTCGGTTTTCGGCACAGACCATACACACCAGAAACATAAATTTTACCATTACATCGTTTAAAACCACTAGAATAAATCTTTAAAATATGCCTACCTATCAAATTATCGATCACCGCGACACACGCTCCGGATTTGGAGAAGGACTCAAAGAACTGGGACAGACTAACCCAAAGGTGGTGGCCTTGGTTGCCGACCTCACCGGATCACTAAAAATGGATGCATTCGCAGCAGCTTTCCCCGACCGTTTTTTCCAGATGGGAATTGCCGAAGCCAATATGATAGGGGTGGCCGCAGGATTATCAATCGAAGGGTTTATTCCATTTACAGGAACATTTGCCAACTTTAGCACAGGCCGGGTTTACGACCAAATAAGGCAATCGGTTGCCTATTCTGAAAAAAACGTGAAGATTTGCGCCTCACATGCAGGTATCACACTGGGAGAAGACGGTGCAACACATCAAATTTTGGAAGACATCGGGCTGATGAAAATGCTCCCTGGCATGACCGTTATAAACACTTGCGATTATAACCAAACCAAGATGGCAACAAAAGCCATTGCTGATTACGATGGCCCTGTTTACCTCCGGTTTGGACGACCAAAAGTACCCAATTTTATTCCTGAAGATTCCGCTTTTGAAATTGGAAAAGGCATCCTAATGCAAGAAGGAAGTGATGTAACCATCATAGCTACAGGTCATTTGGTTTGGAAAGCCCTCGAAGCAGCCAAAGAACTCCAAACAAAAGGCATCAGCGCCGAGGTAATCAACATACACACCATCAAGCCCCTCGACGAGGAGTTGATTCTAAAATCGGTAGCAAAAACACACTGCGTGGTAACTGCCGAAGAACACCAGAAAAATGGAGGCCTAGGCGACAGT
The DNA here is from genome assembly GCA_964459525.1 of uncultured Lentimicrobiaceae bacterium. Classification (GTDB taxonomy): domain Bacteria; phylum Bacteroidota; class Bacteroidia; order Bacteroidales; family F082; genus UBA6244. The sequence goes on from CAYWNI010000340.1 coordinate 911, forward strand.
GTTGCACAACTGCTGGCCCAACACAACCCCACTCCTATCGAGTATGTAGCCGTTGACGATCAGTTTGGCCAAAGCGGAACACCTGAAGAGTTGATGGAACTCTACAACCTGAACACACCAGCCATTGTGGATGCAGCACGCAAGGCCATAACACGAAAATAACTGTCGGTTTCTCCGATGAGGCATTCAGAAAAAAGCCTATTTTCGTGGATTGTCATCTTGTTATATAAATGCTGATCAATCGAAATACGTTATTTGTTTTTGCCATGATCTGGCTGTTGGCAGTTTTGGGATCAGCCACGGCGCTTGCCCAGAATTGCCACAACATAAAGGCTGTAGCGCCTGCCTACTTGCTACTCAGCAACGAAGCCATTCACATCGAACGTGACACCACCATTAGGGTATGCCAGCAATATGTATTGCTTACAGAAAACAATGGGTATAATTTTTATAAAAAATTAATTAAAGCCTCAGATAAAAACGTTTTTCTTAAGGAGATATACAAAATGGCGCTTGTAAATCCTCCTGCCGACACCGTTCTGGAAAAACAGAACATGATTAAGGCAGAAGATGTTTATGAGGCTTTTGAAGGAAAACCTATAAGGAAAATAAAAATTCAGGTGCTCAAACCTTTTGGACCTACCATTGCAGACACCAACCGCCCGGCGATTACTTTTGTTGAGAAAGGGCTAAATCCAACACACATAAACACAAGAGACAATATCATCAGGAAAAAACTCCTGTTTGAAGTCAATGATACAGTAAACCCTTTACTTATAGTCGAAAATACACGAATATTGACAAACCTTAATTATTTGCAAGAGGCCTCTATTGTGTTAACACCTGCCACTGGCGATTCGGTAGATGTACTTGTCCTCGTTAAAGACAAATTTCCTTGGCTAGTTGTTCCTAACGTTTACAGTGCTTCAAAATACAGCTTGTACGCCAAGCAGGGCAATATACTTGGGTTAGGACAAAGTTTGGGACTGGGTTTTATTCTCGACACAAAAAGCCAACCTAAATTTTACTTTTCAGAGATTGGTTACAGCATCAATAACCTTTATCATCAGGTTGATTTTGGAGCTTCTTATCAGATTTCTGATAACAGCCAAAAAGCACAGATAAGACTTAGCAGAGAACTCGTTCCAACCAAAATAAACCTTTCAGGTGGGCTTGAAATATCGCAAACCAGCGAAAACATTGTTGCCGACCCAAAAGATATCGACAAAAGCATCTATTTTTTTAAATACATGTACTACGACGTTTGGGCTTCGCAATTGTTTTCACTCAAAAAAATAGCACCTCATTTCGGAACTAAAAACATCTACCTTATTCCCGGACTTAGGTTTAGTAAAAAAAACTACGACGACCGTCCGATTGTAAACAAGGATACCAACACCATGTATTGCAACTACGATTATATAATTGGCAATCTGGTTCTTGCACAGCAAGATTATTACCGAACCAACTACTTACTAAAATTTGGTCAGGCTGAATACCTACCCTACGGATTCCAAATAAGTTTGACAGGTGGATACTCATGGAATGAATTCATGAAAAAGCCCTACATTGGGGCTAACTTTTCGTTTACCTCGCACCAAACCAATCTGGGTTTTATTTTTGCACGTCTCGACATCGGAACACATTTTACTAAAGTTGCCGAAGAAGGAGCTTTCTCCATAAACCTTTCGCACTTAACTGATTTATTCGTCAAAAACAATAAAAAATACAGGGTACTTACCCAGCTGGATTACACTTCCGGTATCAACCGTTTTTCGAACGACTTGCTCTATGTTGGCGACGACTATGGCTTCATTGGGCTCAACAGTAAAACTTTCTACGGACAACAGCGCTTGTTTTTGGAATCATCCATAATAAACTACACTTCATGGTATTTATTTGGGTTTCGCATTGCGCTAGAGGCATTTGCCAGTGTTGGAACTATCGGTCCTCAAAGTTTGAAACTTGCCAACCGACAAATTCTATCGAGTGTCGGGATAGGTGCTTATGTACGAAATGACTTCCTTGTTTTCGATGCTTTTGAAATAAAAATAGCCTGGTTTCCGGTAACCCCAAAGGGCGTTAGTAACTTTGGATTTTCATTGTCTTCAAAAGAGCTGTTTTCCAAACTAAATTTCTTATCAACCAAACCGCATCTCGCAACCTATAATTAAAAAAGCGCAGTTTGATAAACTGCGCTTTTTTATATCTTGAAGAATTACCCCTTATAAAAGGGTGTTTTAGTAATAATGGCTTTTGAAGCTTTGTTGCGAATCTGGATATAAATCTCAGCACCTTCTTTCCATGCAGATTTGGTAACGTATGCCATACCGATTCCCTTTTTCAGCATTGGCGACATCGTACCTGAGGTTACATGTCCCATGTGATTTCCTTCTGCATCAACTACTTCATAATGGTGTCTTGGTATGGCACGGTCTTCCATAATAAAACCCTTTAATCGGTATTCAACACCATTGGCTTTATGCGTTTCGAACAAGGGTCTGTCAATAAAATCATTACCATCAACAAATTTAGTAATCCAACCTAATCCTGCTGATATTGGCGATGTTGTATCATCAATATCATTCCCGTAAAGGCAAAAACCCGACTCGAGGCGCAGGGTATCGCGAGCACCCAAACCAATA
>CAYWNI010000341.1:0-3538 GCA_964459525.1 uncultured Lentimicrobiaceae bacterium
TCGGTTGGTTTTGCTCGGGCGGCTGAAACCAAATTTCCTACCTTCGGTTTATTTTCATTGTTTTATGTTTATGTTTTTAACAAGTGTTTCCTGAGGGGTGATTAATTGTAACTGTAATTTGCCATTGGGCAATTCAGCTGCTACACGTAAAAAATCGGTATCTAAGATGTCGTGTGTAAACAAGGTGTTTTCTGGATTGTCGCGGTCAACCACTTTAAGTTGTCCTTTTGAGATAATACTACTGGTTTGTATGATTAGTTTTCGGTTTTCGTATAGTACAATTATATTGTTGTCCATCTTTTAGTAATTAAAATGATGAAGCAAAACTAGGGTGTCATGGCTGGTCTACCAAATATTTTAGGGCGACAACAGGTAGGCAACCTTTGATTATCAGGTAGATATTAGGTAGGCAAACGGATATTTATAAAATTGTAACAAACAGATAGAGAGTTAATTGTATTCATTTCAAATTGTAATTTATGCTTTGTTCATGTTTTTTGGTTTTTCGTATTGGGTAGATAAGTGTTTTTGCTAATTTTGGGGGAAGTTCTATTCCCATATACTTTTGTAAAAAATATATCCAATTATCTCTCGTATGAAAAATTTACTGTGTTTTTTATTTTTAATGCTATTGTCTCAAATACATGTATTTGGAAATAGTAATCCTGATAGTGTGTTTAGGTATATCGAAACCCTAACGGAAAAACAACAGGCAGACACGCTAAAAAGAATCATTGTTAACAACATATTCAAGGATCCAAATACAACTTTTGTATATGTAAATAAATACAGCACATTGCCTGCGGTGCAAAAAGACTCCGCTCTTATTTGCTTGTCGTATTACTGGACAGGCATGATTTACGAACTATTTGGAGATTACCAAAAGGCTATTGAGTACGATTTTAAATCGCTTGAGTTGGCTGAAAGAACAAATAATAAGCGACTAAAAGCAATATCCCTAAATAATATCGGGCTGGTTTATTCTGTTCAAAAAACTTACCACGAAGAATCACTGAAGTATTTTAAGGAATATTTAAAAATTAGTCAGGAAAATGAAAATGAAACCGAAATTACGGGAGCCTATATGAATATCGGAATGCAATTTCAACGCATAGACATTCCTGATTCGGCCGAATATTATTTCAAATTGGCTTTTAACCTAGCCGAAAAACTCAACGACAAGCGCAATATCGGACTTTCGTGCGCCTGTTTGGCTGAATTAGAAAAAGTAAAAAACAATAATAGTTTATATTACAACTATTCAAAAAAGGCAATTCAACTATTTAAAGAAGAAGGCTATTTGATTGATTTGGCTGCCTTATATTATAATGTGTCGGGGTATTATTTGGAAAATAGTACTCTTGATAGTGCCCTTTATTATTCAAATTTGATGTTAGATATTGCTAATACATATGATCTTGCTGTTTTTAAACAAAACGCCTATTTGATGTTGTCGGATATTTACAATGAGTCTGCTGAATATGAAAAGGCGTATCAAAATTTACATACATACATTCAACTAAAAGACACGATTTCTTCCAACGAAACAAAAGAAAAACTGGCACAACTTCAGGTTATCTACGAAACCAAACTCAAGGACAAGGAAATTGAAAATTTAACAATTACCAAAAAGCTTCAGGAAAGAAAAGAATACTTTTACTTGTTGTTGATTCTTGTAACCATAGTCGTTTCAGTAATTATTGTCTTTTTTATTGCCATGAAACGGCGAAAAGACAAGCTGGTGAACAGGCAGAAAGTAATCATATATAAAAAAGAACAGGAACTGGCAGGTCTGGCGCTGGAAAAAAGTAAGGCCAATGAAAAAGAGCTCGAAACGAAATTGGATTTTAAAACACGTCAATTAACTACCCATGCTGTGAGTATGATGCAAAAGAATAAACTCATGCAAGAACTATTGGACAGCATGACAATAATTGGCAAGCATAGCAACGATGAACAAAAGCATGAAATAAGCAAACTGCAACGACAGATTAAACGCAGTTTGAATGTTGAAAAAGATTGGGACTTATTTAAAATGTATTTTGAACAGGTGAACCAGAATTTCTTTACCAATCTCTTAGAAAAAGAACCCACGCTAAGCTCTAACGATCTTAGGTTAAGCGCACTTATTCGGCTCAATATGAATATCAAAGAGGCCGCTAGTGTTTTTAATGTTGAACCTGCAAGTATTAAAAGTGCCAGGTACCGTTTGCGTAAAAAGTTGGGACTTAATCAGGAAGATGACCTGTACGAATACATGCGTAAGGTGTAGGTGGTGAATACACTATCAGAATATGTCTGCTATTTCCCAACCGAATACCTCAAAATCCTAGACCCTTTGCCACTCACAACGCCAAAATCTTGCCCAAGGAAGAAAACACTACTCATTCCATATTTGGCTCTTGTATCAATCATAGGATTCCAGGTATGACCGCCATCTGTGGTGCGATATACTTTGGCTTCAAATTCATCGCTCCATGGCCCAACGGTGGCATAACCCTCGTCGGTGCTGGTAAATTGTACCGAGCTAAAAGCTGGCGTTGCTGTTAAGTCTACCATAGTCCAGCTTGCGCCACCATTGTCTGACATTAACACGATGGCATTGCCGTTTTCTTCTCCTACAATCCACACATGATCTTCATCGGGCATGTGGGCGTCGTGCAGTTGTGCCGCACCCGTTAACATATTCAAGTCGCCTTCTTGCCAGGTAACCCCTCCATCGGTGGTAGTCATGTAGAAAGATTTGTTTGGTTGATCTTCATCGAATACATTGTAAAGAAAACCATTGTTTCCATACATAACTATCTTTGGCGGAGCACCATATTCATTAGGAAACGGAACTTCAAAATACCCCGTGGGAGTGTGAAAAGCCATGTCGGCACGGTAAATGCGGAAATGGTATGGAATACCTGTATCTTTTCCAACAGCCACTATTTCGCCCGCGTTATTGGTTGCCAGATCGTAAATGTTTTTCCACTGAAAAGTGGGCTGGCTAAACTGTCCGTAAGTAAGCTCCGACAAACTATATCCGCCATCATTGGTGTGCATTACCTTATTTAGTGAATTACGAAAAAAACCTTCGCCAATGTTGTTGGACATCATTACTTGCAGCAAACCTGTTGATGAAGCGTAAGTTTCCTGCCAGGTGAGTCCGGCATCCTGGGTAGCCAGTATTTTTCCTGTGCCAGGCCCGTTTACAGTCATCCAGCCATGCGTAGAATTGATGAAGGAAAGATCGTTGGCATCGGTATTTTCATTGAGCCCGAAATTTGACAAATCGATAGGCTCCCAAACGGGGATGACCAGATTAACCGAAACATTGTCGAAAGCGATTTTTACTCCCCCAATTTTGGCTTCCACGTAAATAATGTGACCGTTTTCGGGAAAACCCTCCGTATTCCAAGTATATTCAAAGGGCGCCTCCGTATCAACAAAAACGGTAGTGTAATCAATGATAAACTCTACTTCATCGGGAGTTGAACCGGTAAAGGAAGTGGTGATGCTGACTTGGTCGCCCACCAAAAATGTTTGGTCTTCG
>CAYWNI010000342.1:0-3505 GCA_964459525.1 uncultured Lentimicrobiaceae bacterium
TTTAGCTATCCAGTAAACCGGATTTTGAGGAATTGCACCTTTGCGCACTTCAAAGTGCAGTTCGGTTTCTCCTTTTAGGTTGGTATGGACACGCCCAAGCAACTGCATGGTTTTAACCCGGTCGCCTTTTTGCACAAAAACCTGGTCAAGGTTTGAATATACGGTAAAATATTCACCATGTTTTACGATAATGGCAATGTTCGTATTTGAAATTTTTGTTACACTGGTCACTACACCATCAAAAACACAGCGGGCATCGCTATCTTTTGAAGTTGCAAAGTCAATTCCGTTGTTTTTGGTTTGCACCCGTGAAAGCACCGGATGTTTGTGTATACCAAATGTTTCGGTAATAACCCCACGGTCAAGAGGCCAGGGAAGTTTACCCTTGTTAGCAAAAAACGAATTGGTTAGCTCGCGTTCGGCAGGTGTTAGCTGATACGAAGCAGGTTTTCCAGGTTTCGCGACAGGCTTTGTTTCGGCGGCAATAATTTTTTCAATTTGTTGCGCCAACTTATCGGCCTCTTGCTGCTTGTCTCTGAGTTTCCTTTTTAGCTCATTTTCTTGACTCCCAAGAGAGGTAGTAACTTGTCTTTTTTCTCTCAACTCCTTTTCAAGTTGATAAAACTCATTATTCTCATTCCTAAGTAAGGCCGTGAGCTTTTCACGCTTGGCGGTAAGCATCTGAACATTTTGAGACTTCTCTTCTTCGAGCTGTTTAATTTCTGCAGCCTGCCGACGAATATATGATCCCAACTGGTCGAGATAGCGCATACGCTGATAAGCCTGATTTATGCTCTCGGAAGAAAAAAGAAAAATTAGCTTGTTGTAAGATGTCTTGTATTGATACGCATACCAGGCAATATGAGCATATTCTTTTTTGAGCAGATTGATGTCGCTATTTAGGTTTTTCAGGCTCAATTCGGCAGATTCAATACTGGTGTTAAGTGAATGGATCTCGAGTTTGTAGTTGGCCAGCAGGTTGTTTCGTTTATCAATCTTCACCTCAATTAATTTCAGCTCTTTCAACGAAGACTCTTTTGTACTTCTAACTTCGGAAATAAGTTTGTTGGTATAGGCAATTTCTGATTCAATCTGTTTACGCTTGTTTTCAAGCTCTTGCTGACTTTGTTGAGCGCAAAGTGACGATAACTGACTTAAAGCCAAAAACAGAACAAACAGAAAGAGTCCCGACCGTTTCATAGTTACTTGTTAAACAGTTTATCGTATTTAGATGGTATGTTAAACGGAAATTTTAAGGCTTCATTCAACTCGACTCTACTGAAATCGACATCTATTTCAATTGTTTTTTTGCTGCTGATTTTGATAAGGATTTTTGAAGGAAACAACTGACCGTCAACACTAATGTAATCATCGTAATACACTTGCAAAACATTGTCGTCATCTTCGCCCTTTTCTCTGAGGTTAATTCTACGAATCCTAAAATTATCCGGATCGAGCCAAATTTGCTGCACCAAGACCCTGGTGTCAATTTCGCCCGTTTTGATAAAACGCTTTATTTTACGGCGTTCGCGGATAGTCATGTTGTAAAAGCCGTCATCAACCGACGACTTAAACTTATTTATGTCGTATTGAGTAAGGTCGTTACCAACCAACATGGATTCGAGTAGATTAAAGTCGATAGTTGTGTTAAGCAAACTGTCGATCAGGTTGTAAGCTCCGGTGAAGTAGGTTTTGTTTAACCGGTTGATAAACATGATACTATCGTTGCGCAGCAGCACACGGGCTGCTTCAATACCCAACGCCGGACTAAATGAAATCCAGATGAGGCTATCTTGGGCAATGCGCATCTGGCCTTTGAGATTTGTTACTTTTTTATCTTCCTCAAATCTTAAACTAAAACGAGCATTCAGTGTGTTGAATTGCATTTGATTTTTGAGCAGTTGATCATACAAAAAGTCGAAACCGTATTCATTAATCGATCGTTTTAGCACCTGTTTTTTGCTTTTACAGCCATAGCCCATAAGCAAAACCATCACGGCAATAAGCAAAAATAAATGTTGAACCTTTCTACTCATAGAGCTTTTTGTCTTGTATTTTTTTCTCCAGAAATTTAGAATAATCTTCTTTTTGTAGGGCCCGTTTCCAAAACTCAAGGGCTTCATCATTGCGGTTAAGTTTATAAAGTATATCGCCATAATGTTCCAGCACCACCCCACTCGACTGGCCTTTGTTGTTGTAAGCTTTCTCAATCCACACAAGGGCTTCTTTGTAATTTTCAAGTTTGTAAAGCACCCAAGCATAGGTGTCGAGGTTGTTGCTGTTGTATGGATCCAGATCAACAGCTCTTTTGGCCATGGTAGCAGCCTTATTCAAATCGACAGAATCGAGTGAAAGGTAATAGGCGTAATTATTCAAAACCAATGCGTTATCTGGATTTACTATTAAAACTTTGTCGTATGACTGATAAGCCATTTCGGTGTTTCCCATGGCATGGTAGGTATCACCCAAAGTAGAATAAAACTGTTCGAGCAAAGCGTTGTTGTTCACAACAAATTGTATACCCGATTCAAGATAAGCTTTGGCTTTCGTGTTGTCCTTTAACTGAAAATTGGCCAATCCGGCAAATAAATAGGGCAAAGGATAACTTGGGAAATAGTCGATGGTATTTTCAGCGTCCTGCGCCAGCGCATTAAAATCAGGAATATACAGGTCACAAAAAAGCAACTGCTCCCACACAGAATAATTTGAAGGTTGCTCCTTTAATATTTCAAGAAACAAAGGTCGGGCTTTTTCATAGGCTTCATTTTCATAAAGCATAGAAGCATAAAAAGTATGCGACATCATATCGTCGGGATGTGCTTGCCTAAGTACCTCTGATAATTCGAGAGCGTGTTTTTTTTGTTGTGGCGACAGTGATCCCTGATAGTAGTTGAGTAAGAGATTGATTTTTGTTTTTAAATCCAAGGTGGTGTTACCAAGCCCCTTTTTAAGCTCCTCAAACGAACGCTCAGTATCTCCCTTTTTATTGTAATAATCGGCAAGTGAGATATGCACATAAGGGTCATCAGGATTCAACTCAACAATTTTTTCATAGGCTGCAATGGCTTGATCATCGAAACCGTTTCGGGCACAAAATTCAGCCATCAGCGCATAATACCGCGGATCTGTTGGGTTTGAGTCGATAAGTCTTTGATATTCATCGATCCCTTTTTCAGGCTTATTCAGCTTTTCGTAAAACCCCACCTTTTGCGTGGTGAGAGGTTCGTTGATGCCAACCTGTTTTTCAATTTTATCGTAAGCTTTAATGGCATTGGCATAATCGCCAGTAAAATAATAGGCAAAAGCCAGTTCGTTCAAAAAATCCAGATCGGCAGGATAGGCATCAACGAGTGTTTCGTAGGTTTCGACATATTCTGCATATTTTTCGTTGGTTTTACAAACGTTCGCATAGGTAACCAGATACCATTTGTTTTGGTTATCAAGATCAACGGCTGTTTGAATGGCCTGCATGGCTTCGTCGTTGCGGTTCAGTTTGAGAAACACC
>CAYWNI010000343.1:0-3487 GCA_964459525.1 uncultured Lentimicrobiaceae bacterium
AATCTTTTTCATAACCATGATTATTATTTTTTGTAGTCTTATTAATTTACAATGAATTTCTGTGAATACCTTTTATCTCCGGTAATTGCTGAAATAACATAGCTTCCTGTTGGCAGGCCTGTAAGATTCAAACTGAGTTTATTATGTCCTTTGGTTACAGATTCGGAGTGATATCCTACCTGACGACCCATTAAGTCATAAATACTTATGTCAATAATTCCTGCCTTAGCCACATCTAGTTCAATTGTTGCATTCGACACAACCGGATTTGGATAAATTCTTAGACTTTCAACAGCAATTGGATTTGGTTCATTTTCTTGAATAGCAACCGGTTTACGGAAAGTATTTGAGCGCATCAAGCCACGGCCAAAGGTAGCGGCATAGATGATGCCATAATTGTTTGTTCCAGGATAAACAATTTCAATTGTTTCGTTACCATTAACTAATATCACCGTGTCAGCCATTTTAGAAACGGTTTGCTGTTGAAGTTGGAAAACGGGTACACTACCCATCATACTATCTTGCTTAATCCATTGCGAAGAGGTGCTGTGTATATTTTCGTTTATAAAAATACCATGTTCCGTTCCAATAATAGCCAAATTAGGATCAGACATTTCTAACAACGAAGAATAAACTGGCATTTGCGGTAGGTTACCTTGTTTACTTGCGAAAACAGGGAACTCATCCAATGCATTTTCCGACATTAAAACGTAATGGGCATTACCATAATTTCCTAATGTCACAATGATGTTATTGGGATTCTCTTGATCAACTGCTATAGAAGTAACAACCTGAGTAATTGGAGTAGTAGTGCCAGGAATAACTAAAGGAATCTCCTGTGTTGAAACAATACAAGAAGTACTATTTACATCGGCATGCTCATAATCATAAGCCAAAGCCAAATTGGATATTCGATATACCCGTCCATCACGCATACCGACAAATAAATGGTTAGCATCGGATGAATAGGCAACACACTGTGGATCACCGATAAAGTTAACTGACGTATTTGCTATAGTGAACCATTCGGGCATTGTATCAAAACGGTGAAGGTCTTTTGTCATACCTACTATATTATCACTTGCAATAAACAAACGAGAAGAAACAACATCACAAACATTAATAGAATCACCGAATTTTAAATCAACATCTAATGGCGTTGTATAATAAAAGGGCTGTCCACTGTTTTCACTCATTACCTGTACACGGGTTCCACCTGCAATAGCTGTTCTGGCATGATAATACATTGAGTCACGGCTATTGGGATTATCAAAACTTTCCCAGAGTGCAATTGGTGTATTAAAGAAACTTGTTGAAGGCGAAAAATCACCCAAGAACTGATTTGAGAAAGTAAAACCAGCATTCTCAGACCTTTGGAATGAGGCACCCGCACTACTAACAACCATAACATTTTTATCAATAAGCGACAATGCGCAAGCGCCACCGTTACCACCGAAAACAGTCTCACCTTGTAAATTCGTATTTCCTTCACCTGAGATAAGTATGGAGCCATTACCTTGCGCGCCACCTAGAACATAATTCTCGCGACCTGATGGGGCAATATTGTAAAACTGCGTAGTTATGTAGTTTCTATTACTACCTTCAAAACGATAATCCTCACCAGTAACACTTCCTATAGAAATACCACCGTCGTTACCCACAAAGAATGTATCGTTATAACCGGGTCGGAATGCGACGGCATGCTGGCTCAGATGAAGGTATGATGGGGAAAAAGGATTTGTAAAACTTTCTGAAACCCTTACCCATGAATAAAAACCAGTTTCCTGTATTTTTCGTCCCTGCCACAAATCAGCACCTCCTAAAAGTACACGACCTGGATCGGTAGGAAAAACCTGTATCACATTATCATATATTCCAAGTCCGTTAAATATAACCACTGCAGGAGTTCCTGGAAGAATAACCCTCCATGTTGCACCTTGATCTTCGGAAAGATATATATTGTAAACAGATCCGAACTTATCAACAACACTAGCATAGATTATATTTACATCAGACGGAGCAAAAGCAAACTCAATACGTCGCACGTCTACAGCCAAAGGTAGGCTAATAGAATCACCAGTAGATTTCAAGACAAAGCTATTCACATTCCCATTTTGTGACAAATAGCACTCATTTCCTACAGCAGCAATAACGCTACCTGTGCTGGAAACTTTTACATCCAAAGCATTGGCGGTTAAAGCAGTTCCTCCAGTATCAGAAACGGTTACCCATGAAGCACCATCATCGTTACTATATTTTAAACCTGTATTAGTTGCAGCAAATAAAGCTCCGTTAGAATTTACGGCTAATTCATTTATAAAAGCCCAATCGCTGTTGATGTCATTAAAGGTAGGCGCGGTTGAGGTAAGTAACTGGAAATTATCACCATCAGTTGATTTAAAAATCCCTTGTCCAACAAAGCCAGTAGTGTACCCCATCTCATCAAGGCCGGAATACATTTCTGCATCAAACATCTCACCAGTACCGACATAAATGTGCCCATCCATATTCTGCGCCATACAACTAACGTTCAAGTTGGATGAATTTTTATTAACCTTTTTCCACGTAACACCGGTATTAACAGTTTTCCAAATGCCCCCGGTAATTCCAGCACCATACAAAACAGTAGCGTCAGCGTTTTGGTTATCAAAAAGCAAAGCGCGCGTACGCCCTCCAAAATTATCAGGACCCAATTGAGACCAATTAATAGGTGAGTCGACACGACTGGCAGCAAAGGAAGCGAGTTGTTCCTGTACTTTACTATAGTCATCATGTGTGATAACTCCAGAAGACTGGTTTGCCCGTAGCATGGCTAAATAGTCAGAAGATGACTTGATTTTAGCGACCACCGAACTTTCATCACCACCGATAACGGCAGCATTTTTCCCATTTGTAAAACTGCTAAAGCTCATAGCAAATAGACCTAACGAAATGGTAATCAATACTAAGCCTAAGTGTAAATTTTTTCGTTTCATACTTTATTACTTTATTATGCTCACAATTATGAAGTTCTTAAAAAGAAGGCACAATTTACAGCTTTTATTAGAAATACGTTGCAAATTATTAAATTTTTAATTACTACAAATAACAAGACAAACCAAAAAGTAGTTATGGTGTCTAGTCAATCAAAAATAATAACCATTTTAATGGATAAATCACAAGGTATTTAAATAGATCCGTTTGATATATCCTACCGGAAAATTAACCAATGAATATTAGATAAAAGGATAAAAATTACCCAACACAGGAAAGTAATGCGGTAAAATAGTTAAGTAGTACCCTGCAAAAACAACGATGTCCAAGCAAAATTGTATAGAGCTATGATGATCAGCTGAGTCAGATATAAAGTTGATTTTGTTGTTAAAAACTTTAAAATAGAATATTTAGATACATAATGGGAGTTTTACCATACAGACCCGCCCTCGTCATAAAAAAAACCAGGTAAAAATAAAAAAGGCTGCTCTGAGACAGAACAGCCTTTTCAAGT
>CAYWNI010000344.1:0-3443 GCA_964459525.1 uncultured Lentimicrobiaceae bacterium
AATATGGGTTGAAAGTGAATTTGGCAAAGGCTCAACATTCTATTTTACAATTCCATATATAGTAAAGACCAATGGAAAACAAGATGCTAATATAAACATAACTGATGTTGATGACATTATTAAAAATCTTAAGGTATTGATAGTTGAAGATGACAAGGTGTCAAAGGATTTACTTAAAATTATGATGAAAGAAAGCCATACATTATATTCTGCTAGTAATGGGTTTGATGCTGTTAGTGTGTTCAAAGATAATCCTGACATTGATTTGGTATTGATGGATATCAAGATGCCAGTTATGGGTGGATTTGAAGCTACCAAAGAGATTCGCACTTTCAATAAAGATGTAGTTATTATAGCCCAAACTGCATATGGGCTAGCTGGCGATAGATTAAAGGCATTGGAAGCAGGGTGCAATGACTACGTATCAATACCTATTGTAAAAAAAGAACTTTTTTCTAAAATTCGTGAATGCTTTACGAGTTAGTTTTCTGATATCAAATAGAGAAACCCTGTATTCGCATTACTTGTTTCTGATTTAGAGAATCACGTTTATTCATTTTCTGATCAAATTCCGGAGCATCCATTTCGCATCCCGACCAACTTCAATACAGTCAGACAACCAATACCTATGCCAGATAATCAATACGATATGAGAGTTTGGTCGCAAAATAAAAGTGTTTAATTTTGCTCAATGGGACCGTTATTTACAGCAATAGGCCGGCGATAAGGCCAATGGCTGCGGCAATGATAATGTAGATTATGATGCGTTGTCTGGTGCGATTGGAGTTGGGAAAGCTACCAGTTGCAAACTGGCGGTAGCGAGGGTGAAATAGAACAGCGTAGTTGCAAACTACACTGAGGGGAGGCCACCGGACTAAAGTAACGGTGGAATGGATGGGACAGGGCATCCTCGTTACCGATGCGCTCAAACGATTGTGGGATAGATGTTAACCTGCGGTTTGAAAAAGTATTCCGTTCTCAGATTGGACAAATTTTCCAATTCAAAAAAACCAAAGCTTTGTTCCTCTAAACCTAAAGTTAGCGCGATAAACGCAATCAACACCAGTGTTTTTAGCGTGAATATTTGCTTCCTCATTACAGCGCGAAGATTGAGACCCACAGGTTGCAAACTTGCGGGAGCAGGCTGTGGGCTTAAAGGAGGACGAGTGTGGAGTGGACTTTTCACTTCCGTCGATTCCTTCAAAAACAATAAATAGTCTCTGCAAGAAAACGCCAAATACTTCGTTATACTCGATTTGAAAACAGTCATTTACCAGAGTAAAATCCTTGAATTTCAAATACTTCATAAGCCTCGTCTTTGACGTTTTTTGCAAGAGATGGAAGAATTAAAGGGTTTTTCTTGCAGGTACTAAATAGAGGTTCTTTTTACATGTTATTTATTCTAGGTTACATAATAAAATCAATAGGGTTTAGCCAGTGTGAGCTTACAGAAACCACAAATTGTTCTTACCAAAGTTGGGGATTTCTCTTCCGGAGAAGTGTGGGTACATTTCGGCGACCATTTCGGGGTATTTGAGTGTTACAGGGAGGTGGGGTTGTCGGACGGATTTCCAATACATGCGGCTGAATTGATAGACTTGATCGATGAGGTCGGTGATGATTTTATGGTCGTGGGTAAATTCGGGTTGGGTGCACTGGATGTTGATTTTGACTGGAAATGGGTAACCATCGGTGGAATTGAATTTGCCATTGGTGTTATAACGGGTGTTGTTGAAGAGTAGGTATTGGTTATATCCTAGGCTGATAAAGGTGCCACTAAGTGGCATGAGGTCTGGCCAATCGTTGTCGAAGGCCACGATGTCGTGAGATTCAGTTTTGTTGATGGTGAGGATGAATACCGGGATGTCGAGCCCCAAATTTTTAAGACCCTCTTCGATGGGAGCAAGTTCCTTGTTGCTCATGTTTTTGTAGAAATGTATGATGAGTCGGTTGATATGGCTGTTGGCGGCAGCATATTCCTGAACCTGCAAGATGATGGAGCCTGCCAGCTCGTCGGTCTGGTTTTTGAGAAAACAATCGAACTGGTTGAATTTACCATCGTTGGCGAAACTGAAGGCGCTGCCGAGGTATTGCACGTTGGTGTCATTACTTTTAAACGCCCCAATGCCCACGATGAGTTCTTTTTTTAATTTGGTGTTAAGCTTCCAAGGGATACCATCCAGCTTAGCCAGAATGGCGATGGCGATGTTGTTGAGGTTGTAATCGTATCGTGCATTGTTTTTGGTTGCCTGGCGTACTTTTTCGGCTTCGATGACCTGGGAGGTGATGTCTTTTTTGAGGAGAAATTCCTTTACCTTGAAATAGATGTCTTTGTGCTTTTTGTCGCAGGTATGTTTGCTGTGAGGACTGAGGTAGATGGCGATGTAATGTATGTCGGAATCGAAACTGCGGTCGTTTGTAATTCTTTCAATTTCAGGCAAGGGATTGTCGGCATCTTTAAATACGATGCTAAAATTGGATTTGGTCAAATAGGGCACCCGAGCAAACTTGTACAATCCTCCGAAGGAGTGAAGTCCTTTATCGAAGTATGAATTTAAAGTTATGGCAATTTCTTTGTCATCCTCATGAAAAATGTAGAAAAACTGGATTTTGCTGTAGATGCTTGATTTGAAAGGGCCTTGCTGCATGCCCACGTAGGGGATCTGGTGAAGACTTCCATCGCCAAACAAGAGCTGATTGCTGGTTTCGTTAACTCTGCCAAGTTTTAGATGGGGCACTGTAATAAAGGTGGGACAGTTGATGGGGATAATTTCCTTAAATTCCGGGGTGTTGAGGTAATCGGTAAAAAACTGGTTGATGTGGTTGCGGTATTTGAGGTATTTGTTATCGCGGTTGGGCGCTTCGGTGGGTTGATTGAGGTCGTCACGTAGCATGAAATTCCAGGCTGGATAGACCTTATCCAGCGACAGTCTGCCTTCATCAGGTAGTTTGTCGTATTTGCAAAGGGTACGATTAAAGACTACCCAGTTGAGGCTTCCAACTGAAATATGAGACATGAGGTCGGCAACGCTGGTGCGGAAGATCTTGGAGATGCCATCGGCTGATACCACGAGTTCGGGTTGGTTGGTGATTTTGGCTATCTGTACTTTAACGGTGAATTTTTCGTGGAGATAATACTGATGGTCTTTTGTTTTAAGGGGCAACCATATTTGGTTGTCGGTGATGAAATTTGGTTTGACCAGGATTTGCTTTTCTTTGAACCAGTTGTGAATTTGCCAGTTGTAGTATTTTTTGAGTAGCGAAATGGTGAAGGCCGAGTTTTTGAAGTTTCCCCATATTGACGGGCCTTCCGCGGTGGGTTGCTTTTGACGGTCGGGTTTGGTTTTTTTTGTGACGGGCAGCAAGTTGTCTGTTGGTTGGTCGAAGGAAGTGTAGTAGTTGTCCTGTTGGCCGAAATAGGTGATTACTTCTTCGGGAACTTG
>CAYWNI010000345.1:0-3431 GCA_964459525.1 uncultured Lentimicrobiaceae bacterium
GAAGACTAGCCTGAAACTGAAAATTCTTGATCTCTTTATCTTTTAATTCATTCTCGTATATAGATTCAAGCGATGCTATATTCTGTTTGATCTCCATTGCTTTAACACTATCGCGAAGCAAAATCGCACTTTTATAGTTTTCAAGAGCTAAATCAAAAGCAGCAGTTTTTTCATAATAATCAGAAAGAGCCTGAAACCCTAGGATAATATTTTCAGGAGAATTAATTTCTTTTGCAATTTTCAATCCCCTGTTAATGTATGGAAACGCCAGATCAAACATGCCCAACTTTGTGTAATTAATCCCCAAATTAACAAGTGTGTTGCTCAAATACCGCTTGCCATTGTATTTCTCCAACTTCGGAATGGCCATTAAATAATTCTCATTTGATTTTTTAAAATCACCAATTTGCTGATAATAAAGTCCAATACAGTTGTAGTTTATTGATTCGTTGTCTTTGTAGCTAAGTTCTTTAGCAATTTCAAGTGCTTTGTTGTAATAAAAAAAGGCCGAATCGTATTGATGCTGCGACATAAATACCTCACCGATATTACTCAGGCCATAATTAATGCCTTTTTTATTTTCGGCCTTCACCTCGATAGCCAATGCTTGCTTAAAATAGGCATGGCATTCTTATATTGCCCAATGTTTACAAACACATTACCTATTCCGTTAAGAGCCACTGCAATGCTCTGGGTATGGTTTATTTCGGTTGAAAGCTTTAATGCTTCAAGATAATACCTCATTGCCTCCCTCTCGTTGTTAAGTCGCCGCAACGAAACTCCGAGCGAGTTTAAGCATTTAACTTTACCAAGCGTATCAGTCGTTTGGTTGTAATACAGCAATGCTAACTTATGAAATTCAACCGACTCACGGTATTTTACTCCATACCTTGCATTCAACCCTTTCCGGTCGTATGCAATTGCAATTCCTTCTCTATAATTCATGTTTTTAGCAAAAAACATGGCCGTATCTAGAATATCATGACGGATGGGTGTTTGCCTTATAGAATTTTTATAAATCATTAATAAAACATTCACCTTGCTGCTATCATTAGGTAAAGCGAGCACTTTTTTATAAAGTGAATCCAATTGTTGCGAATTTGGTTTTTCCTTTAAAAATTGAGAAAACCCAGAAGAATTGTCAACCAACTCACTATCAATTCTGTTACAAGAATGCAGGAATAAAAAAATAAAAATAATCAATGTGGTTGCAAGTACACTATAGTTTTTGCTTTTTGTTTTTCTCATAACTCGACAAGGGCTACTTTCATAAAATAACTACCAAATTTTCGCAAAATTCTTCACTGTTTATAAGGTCGCTAAGAAACATTCGCATTAAAAACCCAATACATCTTCAATCTGCCCAAACCGAGAGACAAAAACCTACGATGCATTTTTGAGCTTTTAATCTGCCTATAACTATGAGATCCTTTAGACGAAACAAAAGTACCAATAAGCCATCAAAAAACCAAACTATAGAGCCCCTGCACTAACGACTCTCTGGTTGTTGCATTTACATCCAAAAAACAAAGATATTAGTCCTGTTACTATAAACCTTGGCTTATTATTTATTTGGGAGGCAAAAAGAGCCCTTAGTAACTATTATACAACCCACAGTTTTTATCTTGACAACAGTTACTTTATGTTTTATATTTGCAGATTATACATATAAACAGTAAATAATGACTACTTTCACTAGCTCCCTTCCAGACGACCTTTTGGTTGAGTTGAATAATATGGCCAAACGATTATCAGTACCAAAAAATAAAATTCTCGAGAAAGCTTTGCATATTTATCTTGACCAACTGACCCGTGCCGAGTTCGTTAAATCATACAAACAAGCTACCCTAGACACCGATATACTAGCACTGGCAGAGGAAGGCATGGAAGACTATCTGAAACAACTAAACCCATGAAACAGCGAGAGATTTGGTACGCAGATTTAAATCCGGTAAAAGGTAGTGAGCAAAAAGGTTTTCGTCCTGTAGTTATTATCAGCGGTGACTTATTAAACACCTATTTACCGCTGGTGATTGCTTGTCCGTTAACTACAAAAATTAAAAATTACAAAGGAAACCTTGTTGTAACACCCAGTGCGCAAAATGGCCTTGCTCACCCCTCCGAAGTTATGACTTTCCAGATTCGCTCTATTTCCAAAGAGCGTTTAATAAACAAAATTGGAACGATTACGAATGAACAACTAACCGAGCTTAAGCAAGGTTTGGATAACATCCTTAGATATTAACCGCCAATTGCTGTTTTTGGTATAAAAACCGTTTGATTTTTTGAGTTGCTGTTTTCTGAAATGGATCGGCATGTACAACAACCAACTGAATTCTTGAAAACTTATTCACCTGCTGGTTTACATAATCTCTAAGTTCATGGGTAAGCTCTTCGCACTTTTTTTCAACCATCAAGGCCACTTCGTCCTTCATTTCTTTATATTGCAATTCGATTTCTTCGCGGTTAAAATGCACCAAAGCAACAAGTTTTCCTTTTTGCTCCACTACCACTGACTCAACCACATGCTTAAAATTATTGATAATAGATTCAATGTCTTCAGGAAAAATATTCTCCCCTCCGGCTCCGATTATCACATTTTTGCGGCGACCTTTAATAAAGAGATAGCCCTGTGCGTCGACAACTCCTAAATCTCCAGTTTTAAACCAACCATCTTCAGTTAATACTTCACGCGAAAGCTCAGGTTCTTTGTAGTAACCTTTCATTACATTAAGTCCTTTAACCCATATTTCCCCTTCACCTGTCCACCGGTCTTTTTCAACAATTTTGAGCGTAACACCATCCATAGCAGGCCCTGTCGACTGCCATTTACCGGCAAAGGGAGCTACTCCGGCCAGCAAAGGAGCTGTTTCGGTAAGCCCATAGCCAACAGCATACGGGAATTTAGCTTCTATTAAAAAACGCTCAACAGTACCACTTAACTTGGCACCGCCAATGCCAAAAAATTTGAGCTCACCTCCAAAGGTGCGCATCAGTTTTTTTCCTGCCAACAGGTTTAACCGCTTTCTTAGTACCGGAACACGATAAAGTATGCGGGTAGCCCATTTATTGTTGAAAGCAGGTAGTATCTTCGATTTGTAAATTTTCTCAATAATCAATGGAACTGTAAGCATGGCCGTTGGCCTAATTTCTTTGAGTGCAGGTAACAGCACTGCCGGTGTGGGAAGTTTTGAAAGGTAATAAATTGCTGCGCCACCAATCATGGGCAGCACAAAGCCAATAGTATTCTCATACGTATGCGACAATGGCAAAACAGATAGCATGCGGTCGCCAACATTTAGTTCCTGAATTTTTCGCGATTTATGAGCGGTAAAGCAAATATTTTGGTGCGAAAGCATGACGCCTTTGCTTTTTCCGGTTGTCCCTGACGTATAAATTATAGCTGCAAGATCATCTTCTTGCACATCAAA
>CAYWNI010000346.1:0-3430 GCA_964459525.1 uncultured Lentimicrobiaceae bacterium
ACTTGAAAAGGCTGTTCTGTCTCAGAGCAGCCTTTTTTATTTTTACCTGGTTTTTATTTAGGAAAAATGTATTCTGCTATCCAAACCTATGACAGGTTTCAGTAAATTTGACCTCTTAAATAATCTGTTGGTCTTGAAAATAAACAAACTTCTTCTTCTATTGCTTCTAATTCCTAGTATTTCGATGGAAGCATCTGGTTATCTAACTAATTCCCTTCCTCTTAATAAACAAATAGCCGATTCAGACACGTTACCAGAAATCGATTCAACCAAAGTGGTTTACTTTGAATCGTCGTTTGATAACCTAAAACTGGGTAAAATCTATCCCATCGATACCTCAATAACCTACTTCCAACAATACGACCCACTTACTTACCATAATAAACTCTATTCTACATTAAGCAATATTGGCTTGGCGGCCAAAAATCAGGTGTTCTCCCCTACCCTTTCGTCAGGTTATAACCTTGAATATCTGTCGTTTAAAAACTATATCTTCGACAATAAGCAGGTAAAGTACTATCACCAGCTGCAACCGTTTACCGAAATATTTTATGTGATGGGGTCAAAAAAGGAACAAAACCTGAAGGTAAAATTTACACGTCAATTGTTTAAGGGATTTACGCTTGGAATGCAGTTTGGCTTGAACAATTCGCCCGGCCCTTACAAGAATAGCAAAACAAACGATACCCGTGTGTTTTTTACAGGGTTGTACCAAACTCCAAATAAAAGATACGGCATACTAGCCAACTACCTCCACAACAAGCTCGAAATGCAAGAAAATGGAGGTATTACGAACGATACACTCTTTGAAGAAGATTTGGAAAAAGACCGCCGTGTTATTCCTGTATATCTTGATAATGCTAGTAATCTGGTCAAAAAATCAGGTTTTTATATTGAGCAGTATTTCAATTTGCAAAAACCAGAACGAGAACACGACTCTTCCAATAGAAAAATTAATGTCGGGAGTATTTCTTACACCTTCCAATATCAGCGTAATCAACTTGTATACACCGATCCAGATGGTTTAAGCGACTTCTATATAGGGCACAGCGCTCCCATTGATTCCGCCTCAACCTACGATTCTATTTACCAAGAAAATATAAGCAATGGTATAAAATGGTCGAGCTTGACGTATAGCGAAACTGCCGATGACAAGAGGTTTTATCTGTATTTTGGACTTAAACAAAACCAAATTAGACAGTCGTATGCGTACGATTCGGTTGACGAAAAATACAACCAACTTATTTCTTCAGGAGGATTGGGAATTAATATTGGCAATAGTTTTTATCTAAATGTTAACGCAGAATACACCACCGGCAACTACAACGGGGGCGATTTTAAAATTAATGGTGTGCTCAATCAGTTTCTGGGAAAAAAGGTTAGAAATGCGGGGCAACTTGAGGCGTCATTTACTTTATTGAACAAAACGCCAGACTGGTATTTTAACAAATACAAGAGCAATTTCTACCGCTGGGAGAACGACCTAAAAAAAGAGAAATACACAATATTGGATGCTAATTACAGCTACAGGAATATTACAGCTGGAGGTAAATTCTTTACCGTCGAAAATTACACGTATCTCGACGACTCCATTCGCCCCAGTCAGATTGAAAAAGCTGAAACGGTTATGCAACTTTATATAGATGGCACCATTTCGTGGAAGAGCTTGGGTATGAATGCACGTGCCGTTTATCAGGAAACCAGCCAACCAAATATTATTCGGCTTCCAAAATTGAGCGGAACGGCAGATATTTACTTTAAACACACCATTTTCAAAAAGGCAGCTACCTTAAAAACTGGGTTTCAGCTAACCTATTTCACCGCCTATTACGCTGATGCTTATATGCCTGCACTTAGACTTTTTTACCTACAGAATGACAAGAAAATTGGAGATTATGTTTTTGTCGATTACTACTTAACTCTGGTGGTAAAACGTGCCCGTATGTTCTTTAAACTAGCACATGTTAACGGTTATTTTGGCGACTATCGTTATTATTCAGCACCCAGCTACCCAGCACGTGATGCACGCTTCTATTTTGGAATCGATTGGAGATTCCACGATTAATTCATGCCACGCTTCTCTTTAATGGCATCATAAGCAGCATTAAGCTGTACAATTTTTTCCTCTGCAGACTTTCTAACTTCCTCACCCAAATGTGCCACCTTATCAGGATGGTATTTTTTAGCCAATTCACGGTATGCTTTTTTAACTTCGTCGTTGCTGGCAGATGGATCGATTTCCAAAATTTTGTAGGCGCTATCGGTTTCTTTAATAAACATGGCTTTGATGGAAGCATAATCGGCGTTACCTATTCCCATATAACCAGCAATGGAATCAATCAGGTTAACCTCGGCAGTGCCCGCTTTACCATCGGACATGGCTACGCCAAAAAGATACTGCAACAACATTAAGCGTGAACTATAATCCATAAAACGTCCGATTTGCTGGGCCATATCGCTTACTTCAAATTCTTGTTTTGTGATATCTCCCAGCATTTTTATGTATTCCGTTGCCCGTTCTGAGCCAACGTTTTGAACCAAAAAGCGCTTAACAAAATCCAACTCGTTTCGAGTAACTTTGCCATCGGCTTTCATAACAGCCGCTGTAAGCACCAGCAAACTTGCTACAAAATCCCGACTTCCGGCACCGCCACCCGTGGGGCGTGTTATGGTTGATCCATCGAACATAGAGCCAAACGCAAAGCCAAGCAAACCACCAATAGGACCACCAAAAGCCCAACCAATTCCTCCTCCAATCCACTTACCATAACCATTTCCTTTTTTTCGGGATTTGTTGGAAGATTGGTAGGGATTTCCGCTTTTCGCATCGCGGGAATATGGATCATTTGTGCTTTGAGATGGTGGTCTTTGCCATTTTAAAAAATAATACACCACAACTCCAACAAGAAACAATATGACTAAGTACTTCATTAGTTTGCCTTTTGTAATTAATTCTATCTTTTAAATATCGTAAAATCACGGTTTAAACGGCCATTAACATTACTAAATGTAAGGACGGTAAAAAACCATTTGGTTAAACAAAAAAAAAGGGTGCACTAAATAATTGCCCCCCTTTATATAAATTCTTGACACCATTAAGCAATTAAATATTCTTGCTCCTCAAAACCTATACCAAAGCTTTCAAGCTCTGACAAAATAGGTTCGTAAATCTCCTTATTAATAGGCAATTGAACGCCTGTATGCTTGAGTTCACCATTAAGAACCAACTTTGTAGCAATTGCCAATGGAGTTCCAACAGTAATGGCCATGGCCGTTTCTTCTTGATTTTTGCCCTCAACAGCCATCGCAGAAACAATCATATTTTCTCTGCCATTCAATACATACTTAAACTCATGTTGCATCACGATCATGTCTTTGTCATTTGGATCCATCGTCCATTTTTCTTCAAGCAGCTTGTGCATAATTTCTG
>CAYWNI010000347.1:0-3418 GCA_964459525.1 uncultured Lentimicrobiaceae bacterium
AAGCAGCATGACATTCGTCGCCATCTCCGAGGTATTTCACAACCTCTTTTGGGTTCTGGCAGGCTTCGGCGAGTAATAGTGTTCCTGGTTTTACGTAGTCGAGCACTGCGCGAAAAAACTTCACAATTACGTGGGTTTTGTCCAAATTTTCGCAGCTGGTATGGTCTTCTTTCCACAAATAGGGAATGGCATCTGCTCTAAAACCATCGGCTCCCATTTGCTGCCAATAGAGCAAATTTTGGGTCATGGCCAGCAAAACTTCGGGGTTTCTGTAATTTAAGTCGGGCTGAAAGCTGAAAAAGCGGTGAAAATAATACCTGTCTTCCAATTTTTCCCAGTTGGAGTCTTCTATTCCTTTGAACAGCAAGCGAGCATCTAGGTATTCGTTGGGTTCATCACGCCAAATATAGAAGTCGCTGTATTTGTTTGGTGTTGTTTTTTTTGATTCTAGAAACCAAGGATTCTCATCGGAAGTGTGGTTGATGGCTACATCAAAAATAACTCTGATGTCGCGCATGTGGGCTTCGTTGAGGAATTTTTTAAATACAACAGCACGGTCTTCTTTAGCCGACGACTCAGGGAGGTCGAGCAGGTCGTGCCTGATCATGTCGTAATTGCGAATGTCGAATCCGGCATCACGCATCGGCGAATCAAGAATGGGCAGCAACCACAAACACGAAATGCCTAAATCTTTCAAGTAATCAAGTTTTTGTGCTAAACCCTGAAAGTTGGTGTTAAATAAATCCACGTAAAGTGCATAAACAGTAGCTTCTTTGTACCAGTCATTTACCTCTCTTCCAGCGGAAACAGGTTTGTGTTCCGACAGAAAATTTTCCAGTAGATCGATGGAATGATCTGGGTAGAGCGTTTTCCATAAGCTCTGAATTGTGGATTTGTTGGTCATGCTAAAGTTTTTTGCAAATATAGGTGCAAATAATTTTGAAAAATACCAGCGTATTCGGGTAGTCAGCTCTTTTGCATGTTTGAAGTACTGCAATTTTTGCTTAGCAATTGAATCAATCGTTTGCGGCAACTTATTCAACTTGTGTTTTGGTCGCTGTTTGTGATAATTTGTGCAGTTTTTCACCAATCCTATACGCGAAGTGTCAATAATTCATTTATTTTTGAGTTGGATACTTGTCCCCGAAATTTTCATCGGTGAAAGCAAGTTGTTTTTAACACCTATTTTTATGTATAGAAAAACATTTTTAGTTTGCCTGATTAGTCTGTTTGTATTGGCCTTTGAAGCCAAAGCACAGGTGGCTTGGTTCGATTCGGATAATACTGTTGTTGACCTCCCTGTAACCTTAACCTTTAATGCCAAGGCGGGAAATGGTGCTCTGGCCGGTTACCAAGGTGATGTATATTTTCATACTGGCGTTATTACTGCAAAGAGTATTGATGGTGGCGATTGGAAGCATGTGGTAGGTATTTGGGGACAAGATGATGAGCGCGTTAAAATGAAAAGTCTGGGCGATGATTCGTATGCTTACACTTTTGTAATCAATGATTTTTATGGCTTACAGCCTGATGAAGTGGCGCAGCAGCTGGCTTTCGTGTTTCGTGATGAGAACGGATCGCTTGTTGGTAAAACCAAGCGAAATGAGGATATTCTTCTTCCTGTAAATGGCTTTGTTCCTCCAGAAGAAGGACCTGAATCTTATCTTTTTGAATCGCGGAAATACATGTCGCACACCTTGTTTGGAAATGAACTTAAAGTGCTAACCGATCATGGGTTGATTACTGTTTTGCCTTACGAAACCAATGCTGTGGAGGTTTTTCATTATCCGAAGAGTGTAGGGTTGTATCAGGAAAGTCATGCGGTAGTGGCTGACCCTAAGCCCATATCGGTTTCGGTTTCAGATGCCGTTGAGTGGGTTATTCTGAACACCGATTCGTTGCAGGTTTTAATACATAAAAACCCTGTCTTTGTCGCTTTTGTTTATCAGGGCGACACGGTGTTACGAGAGGAGCGTGGCTATTATAACCGCAACGGTAACAAAGGTTTGCGCTTCAATATGGAGAAAAATGAAAAGTTTTTTGGTTTGGGTGAGCGTGCCAATGCCGTCGATTTGGCCAATGGCCGATACAATCTTTATAACCGACCAAAATACGGTTACGAAATTGGTGCGCGCGATTTGAATTATTCAATTCCGCTTGTGGTATCCAGCAACCGCTATTTGCTTTTGTTCGACAACCCACAAAAAGGCTATGCCGATTTGGGTGAAACCGAATCCGGTGTTTTGGAATGGGGCGCTATTGGTGGGCCTATGAAATATTTTTTTGTGACAGGTAACGATTTCAAAGCCATTTCGTTGAACTACTCAAAACTTACTGGCTTTCAGCCATTGCCTCCGTTTTGGGCACTTGGAAATTTACAATCACGAATGGCTTACCGAACGCAGTACGAAACTGATTCAATAGTTTCGTTTATGCAACAAGAAAACTTTCCTATCGATGCCGTTATACTTGATTTTTATTGGTTTGGCGATAGCATCAAAGGAACTATGGGTCGGCTCAATTGGTATACTCCGAATTGGCCAACCCCTGAGAAAATGATTTCCGATTTCAGACAAAAAGGAGTTAAAACCATTTTGATTACCGAGCCATATATCATCGATTCGCTGGAGAATTTCCGTGTTGCTTCCGATTTGGAAATTCTGGCTACCAATGCCAATGGAGAACCGTATGTGAATGAGGAGTTTTATTTTGGTCCGGCCGGATTGTTGGATATTTTTAATCAAAAGACGGGCGACTGGTTCTGGGAACAATACCAAAAGCAGATAAATATAGGTGTTGCCGGTTGGTGGGGCGATTTAGGAGAGCCTGAGAACCACCCTTCCGATCAGCTTCATGTGTTGGGTAGTGCCGATGAAGTCCACAATATCTTTGCCCATTATTGGCATAAAATGCTTTTTGAAAAGTACAGAACTTATTATCCTAACAAGCGTCTGTTTAACTTGAACAGGGCCGGGTTTGCTGGTTCGCAGCGGTATAGTATTTATCCCTGGACTGGCGATGTGGCGCGGAGTTGGGGTGGGTTGCAAGCGCAGATTCCGCTGATGATTCACATGGGCTTAAGTGGGCTTCCGTTTATCCATGCCGATGCCGGAGGGTTTGCTTTGGGTGTGCAAGATGAAATACTTTACACCCGTTGGCTACAGATGGCTTGTTTTTCGCCCATTTTGCGTCCGCATGGATCTGGTATTCCGTCTGAGCCCGTTTATTTTAATGAGAATACCCAAAATATCGTAAGAAATTACATGAACATCAGGTATGGGCTTCTGCCATATATTTATACACTTGCCTATCAGAGTCATACGCTTGGTTTTCCTATAGTTAGGGCGTTGTTTTACGAATTTCCGTCTGATAATGAAGCTTTTGGTGTTCAGGATGAGTACATGTTTGGCCCTGATTT
>CAYWNI010000348.1:0-3416 GCA_964459525.1 uncultured Lentimicrobiaceae bacterium
CCAACAAGTAGCGCAACTGGTGTACAATGCAAGCAGATTTGGCATAGGTAATGGCGTAATCGAACATCACACCATTTGAAGGCAAGTTGGTATTCCACCATTCGTTGTAAATAGGCCATCCTGGATTTAGGTTGTCGTAAGTAGCGGCATAATTGAGAATACGCCCTTTGTAATCGTTATAGTTTGAACCTTTTTCTAACCAAAAGGCTTCCGACCAAGTTGCGAAACCTTCGTTCAGCCAAAGGTCGGCCCACGTGCCGGGACTAATCATGTCGCCAAACCATTGATGAGCAAATTCATGCACCATCAGGCCTTCATCCCAGCAGTCGTAGCAAAGCGTCGTCATGGTTTGGTTTTCCATGCCGCCCCACGCAAACTCATCATTTACTGTTGCAAAGCCACTTTTTGTAAAGGGATACAGGCCATAGTAATTTGAAAAGTAATAAGCCATGTCTTTCACTTTGTACATTGTAGTAATATGAGGCTCATCGTCGGCATAATAGTAAACAAAGGGTATTTGCGCATTATCGCCGGGGCGTGTCCAGTAAATGGTTGACTTGTGGTAGTCTTTTTTTGCGGTAACAACCATAATGTAGGTTGCAATAGGTAATTCGCTGAGCCAGTGATATTGGCAGGCGCCTCCAGCCATAATGCTGTCGACAAGCATTCCGTTCGATGCCAGCAACACATCGTCGGGAACGGTAGCAAACAATTCCAATGAAGCTTTATCGGCAGGGCTGTCGTAACACGGAAACCATTTTCGTGCACCTTGGGGCTCGCAATCGGTAAAAAGATAGCCGTCTGACACAAAAAAAGCACCATCCTCCACATCGAGGTGTTCATAGCTTATGACCACAGACGCTAATTCTCCAGATTGGTAAGTTTGATCGAGTGTAATTGAAAGCAGGTCATTATCCTGAACAAAAGAAACACCTGCCCCTGATACTTCATTTACCAAAAGGGATGTTTGGTCGGCATTTAAGACGATTTCACTTAAAACAGAATCCACCCTAAAATCTACGACCACTTCGCCCGTATATGCTTGAGGATAAGGCGCATCGAAGTTGTTCAGAAAATCTACCGTTATGGTGTATTTTTGCACATCATAGCTGTGTTTTGGAGCATTTGGACTCATTGGGTTAAAGCCCTTAACTTGCTGCTTGCTCTGCTTTTTCATAGCACATTGATAAGAGCCATACGATTCAACCTGAGACAATGTCAACATTGGTGCAAGCAGCAAAGCAGCCGCAAAAAGACAGATGACAAAACTTTTCATAATGTGGGGATTAATTGTGATGAATGAATGTCTTTCAAAAATAAAAAAAAACCAAACGAACATAGAATAAATGTGAAAAAGAAATCAACCGAAAAAAGCTCCAGAAGCTCACCTTAGCTTTTATTTCAAATCACATTATTTTTATCTTTGTTTGCCTCTTTAATGCAAACCTTATCCTGAACTATGAAAATCTGGTTGATTCCATTTTTGGCATTGATACATTTTATTGCATCTGCAAATGGCCAAGCCGTGCAGCAGGGATCAACAAACATAAGTTTGGAACAAGCCACCGTACATTTAGAAGAAGCCAGACCGCTAATTTTCAAATATCCTGACTCTGCAGCAGCGTTAATACTGCCAACTGAGCAGGTAATTATGCAAAAAGGTATTGCCAAACAAAAGGCCAATTATTACAATGTACACGGACTGATGTGTTGGCAGGCAGATGAAGCAATGGAAGCTGTCAATTGGTTTCAGAAAACACTAAACTTGTCGCAGACAGATGAATTGTTGCCAGAAATGGCCGAGGCCGCCAATAACGCCGGGGCGCTGTATAGGCGCATGGGGATTACAGACAGTGCTAGGGTTTATCTGCAAAGGGCTTTGGACATTGATATTTTTCGCAACAACATCAGAGGAATAAATAAAACCAGATACGATTTGGGTATCATGGAAATGCGTATCGGGCATTATGATCTTGCCCTTGAGCAATTGTCAGAAGTAGCACGATCACAAGAAGCTACCAACGACAGCAGTAGCTGGATGAATACCCTTACCGCGCTTGGTAACCTCTATTACTACAAGGACAATACAGAAAATGCGACTGAATATTACAAAAGCTCCTTAAATATTGCACAGGACCTACATGATTCCACCACTATTACTATGCTTTTAACCAACCTGTCGGCTATTATTATAGACACAGGCGGCAACAATGAAGCACGTACTTATGCCCGGATTGGAATTGCAATGGCGTTACGTTTTAATGATTATAACAGCCTGATGGCACTTTATGGAAATCTGGCGCAAACATTTTTAATAGAAGGTCAGAACGATAGCACCATTTATTATTATCAGAAAGCACTTAACCTAACCGATCGAGCAAACAATCTTTATCTGGTAAATAGTTTTTATAACCTGATGGCAAAGGCCTATCAAAAAACAGGGCGTCAAACAGAGGCCTACACATACTACCTCAAGGCAAAAGAAAATTCAAGAAAGATGGATGATCGACCAGGTTTGCGTGATGCGCTGTTGGGATTAGCAACCATCGATAGCCTTCGAGGCAATTACAAACTTGCTTTGACGCATTTTTGCGAAGGCACAAAATGGCGCGATAGCATAAACAATACAGAGTCAACCAATAGGTTTTCGGAATTGGAAATAAAGTATAAAACTGAAAAAAACGAGCGCCTTATCGAAGACCTCAAGGCAAAAGATCACTACAATAAACTGTTACGCATTTCAGGCATTTTGTTCACCTTGGCTGCCATTGCTGTTTTACTCATGCTGTTGCTACTGATCAGCAAACAAAAACGCTTATCGAAACAGCAGGTAAGCATACTGGAAAATGAGAAAGCACTTTCTGAGACCTTGCTTGAGTCCAAAAAAAAGGAACTTACAGCCCATGTGCTCTCGTTGGCCAAATCAGAAGAGCTACTAAAGGAAGTCAACACTAAAATAGAAGATCTGATTCCAGAAGTTGGATATAAAGCCTCGCAGCAATTAAACACTATAATCAATACGCTCAAAAGCAAACAAAACAGCCAAAAGTTATGGCATGAATTTGAACAACGCTTCGATGAACTAAACAATGGCTTTATTAGCAAAATTCTGGAGCAATATCCGAATCTGTCGCCCACAGAAGTAAGAATGTGTGCTTTGCTGCGGTTACAGCTGTCAACCAAAGAAATTGCAGAACTTACCCAACGTTCGCCCCGCACCATCGAATACACTCGTGCCAACATCCGACGCAAAATGGGCTTGTCGTCTTCCGATAACCTGTTAACTAAGTTATTGTCTTTATAATCTGCCTTTTAAAGAAACTTTCTAAGAAATAGTCTAAATTTTGTTTTAGGGCTCCGTTAGGAGCCAAATATGGGTAGAAAAATAATTTTTTCGTTTATTTTGTCCCGGATGG
>CAYWNI010000349.1:0-3392 GCA_964459525.1 uncultured Lentimicrobiaceae bacterium
TTTGTCCATTAAATCACAATCTTCCTTTTTCATCATTTTTAGCTTTTCGGAAGGTTGGAAGTTGGATTCGCTATGGGGCTTGCTAAAGCGGTTCCAAGGACATACGTCCTGACATGTGTCGCAACCATAAATCCGGTTTCCAAACGCTTCTTTAAACTCTTCGGGCAATGCTCCTCGGTATTCAATAGTTAGGTATGAAATACATTTTCGGGCATCTACCTTAAACGAGGTAATGGCCTCTGTAGGACAAGCATCAATACATCGTGTGCAATTGCCACAATAGTTTTTTGGGTCGGGGTTATTGTCGTAGTGCAACTCTAAATCAACAAGCAAATGTCCGATAAAGAAAAAAGAACCTCCTTTTTTGCTGATAAGGCAAGTGTTTTTACCAACAAAACCCAATCCGCTTTTTTGTGCCCAAGCCCGATCCATCAAGGGAGCCGAATCGACAAAAGCCCTAGCTGTGCACGATCCTGTTTTGGTTTCGATAAAAGCCAGTAATTCATTAAGCTTCTGCTTAATAACAAAGTGATAGTCTTTTCCGTAGGCATATTTCGAAAGCGAATAATTGTCGTCAGCGTCGAGCAATTTTTCAGGAAAATAGTTGTACAAAACTGTTATCACCGACCGGGTATTTTCAAGTAATAGTGTGGGATTATACCTTTTCTCTTTGTTCTTTTCGAGGTATTTCATCTCACCATGAGCACCTTCGGCAAGCCATTGCTCCATGTGCTGTGCATCGTCGGCCAAAAATACCGCTTCAGATATTCCACAATCGAAAAAACCCAGATTTTTGGCGTGGAATTTTATCGAATCGGTTAGCGATTTTTTGGAAACATCGGTTAGCAGCATGACCAAATAATTAGAAAAGCTTTCCTTGATCGGAGTTTTTTACCTTGCCCAAATGTTTATATGCCAACGCAGTAGCTTCACGGCCACGGGGTGTACGCATGATATATCCTTCCTGAATCAGGTAGGGCTCGTACACCTCTTCAATGGTGCCTCCCTCCTCGCCTACTGCCGTCGATAGGGTGGTGATGCCCACGGGGCCTCCTTTAAATTTATCAATTATTGTGCTCAGAATCCGGTTATCCATTTCATCGAGTCCATGCTGGTCTACATTGAGCGCCGACAAAGCATACTGAGCGATTTTGATATCGATGATGCCATTTCCTTTTATCTGGGCAAAATCGCGCACCCGACGCAAAAACAAGTTAGCAATACGCGGCGTGCCACGGCTTCTTCCGGCAATTTCTAGGGCTGCATTTTCATGTATTTCCACATTCAATATACTGGACGATCGTTTTACAATTTTAGTCAGCGTGGCCACATCATAGTAGTTGAGTCGTGAATTTATACCAAAGCGCGAGCGCAGTGGCGCCGTAAGCAAACCGGAGCGCGTGGTAGCACCAACCAAGGTAAAAGGGTTTAGCACTATTTGAACCGAACGGGCATTTGGTCCGGTTTCAATCATGATGTCTATTTTAAAGTCCTCCATGGCCGAATACAGGTATTCTTCTACCACAGGACTTAGGCGATGAATTTCGTCGATAAACAACACGTCGTTGGTTTCGAGGTTGGTAAGCAAACCAGCCAAATCACCTGCCTTGTCGAGTACCGGGCCAGAAGTGGTTATCAGGTTTACGCCCAGCTCATTGGATATAATATGCGACAAGGTTGTTTTGCCCAGACCCGGAGGGCCGTGCAACAGCACATGATCGAGTGCCTCACCTCGAAGCTTGGCCGCCTGCACAAATATTTTAAGGTTTTCGACCACTCCCGGTTGCCCCGAAAAGTGGTTAAACTGTCCTGGACGCAAGGTTTTTTCAATTTCTATATCTCCTTTGGTAAGGCTTGATCCGGAAGCATCCAGAATTTCATTCATCGCTATTTCTTTTGGTACAAAAGTAGCCGAAAAAAGCAAATACAGTGGTAATAAAAACAACCATCGGAGTAGCAGCCCGTTTGCTTTCAGATATAGTTTTTTTAGCCACAATAGCAAATTTGGTAGAATTCAGTTGTAGATATAGGTTTTTTCAGTAAATTAGCACCATGACAAATTGGAATTTGTCGTGATGGAATTTTTAAAACTTTTGAGTCATGAAAACGCTGTTGGTTGCCTTTGATTTTTCAAAAAATGCGCTACACGCGCTTGAATATGCACTTGTTTACGCTCAGAAACTGGACGCAGCATTGCACCTAATTTGGGTTGACAACTCTGCGGTGGGAGAACAACTTATTGACACCATTGCCGGAGATTTGCGTATTGAGTCGAAAACTTCGATTGATGAAGTTGTAAGAAAATACCAGAATCAAACCCCGCAAGGAAAAATACATGTAATACTACGCAGAGGCAAGGTGTATCAGGAGATAGCTAAGGCTGCCCGCCAAATTGAAGCCGACATTATTTTTGCTGGCACACACGGCGTTTCAGGTTACGAACAATACTGGATTGGCAGCAACGCATACCGAATTGTGGCGCAAGCTCCATGCCCAATTATTACGTCAAACAGCCATTATACAATAAATACAGACATAAAAAAAATACTGCTTCCACTCGACAACACCCTAGAAACGAAAGAAAAACTCCCTATGGTTGCTGAATTGGCGCTAAAGTTTAATGCGACCATCCACTTGCTCGAAGTGTACAATACACCCATAAATTTAATTAGAAAACGAATTGCACGCTTTAGTGAAGAAGCCACAAAATGTTTGCGTGAGAAAAATGTTTCGTTTATCAACGAAAAAATTGAAGCCGATAATGTAGCTGCCTCCATTTTACGCTACATCGAAGAACACAATATGGACTTGGTGTCGATTATGACAGATCAGGGAACAACGTCTGCCAATAAATTTTTAGGCGCCTACTCACAACAGCTGATCAATAATTCAGTTATACCTGTATTAAGTGTGCGGGCAAAAGAAATTCATTAAGCATAAAAAATGAAACGATTGATTGTATTTGTGTGTATTGCAATATTGTTGTCGGGTATTCCGGGAATAGCTCAAAATGATGTTGGGCAAAACGACCCGATGTTGATCATCTCTCCCACGCCTGACAGCTTGCTGGCCTTACACATTGCTTACAACAAATTATTTCCTGTTTATCCCGGATACAGGATTCAACTCTTCATGGAATCAGGAAATAATGCCCTGAAAGCAGCTGAAGATCTATCGGGAAAATTTTCAGAATTTTACCCTGAAACAACTGCCTATATTACCTTTCGCGAACCCTATTACCGAGTTCGAGTAGGCGATTTCCGAACCCGATTAGAAGCCGAAAAGTTTCTATCGCAAATTTCTCGAAATTACCCCAGCGCCTGGGTTATTCAAGATGATGTAAGTTTTCCAAAATTGTTAACACCTCAAAACACCAACGATTATGAGTAAGA
>CAYWNI010000350.1:0-3383 GCA_964459525.1 uncultured Lentimicrobiaceae bacterium
CATTACAAACAAAATAACAATTACCATCGGCATTGGTTAACTCCAGTATTCCTCCTCCGATGGTGGTATTCCCGGAAATGGTAAGGGTTTTGCTAGTGGTGGTAGTTACCAGCCTAACATCTTGCCCGTTGGTGTTTATCATCTCAAAATCACCCAATACGGTGGTTAGCTCTTGTAACCCAATGTTTCTTGCTTGCGTTGGGGCATTCCATGTGAAGTTATAGAAACTTTGCCCCAGGTTGCTGAGTTCTAAAAATGTAGTTTCTGTTCCAACGCCAATAATTTCGCAGGTAGAACCTACATCCCATGTGGCAGTAGTAATGGCAGCATTAGAATGGTGTTGGTAAACACCTGTGCTTTGAATTACAACCTCAGGACTGCCTGATAACAATAGCACCCCAGCTTTGGTGAGCGTACCACCAACACCCAAATCAATCCCATTGCCATTGTATAGAGTCGCTGTTACGCCGTCGGCAATAGTAAGTTGGCCGCCGTTTTCAACGGTTGTTTGGTCAAATCCTTTGGCATTGTCAATATCAACCATGTGGCCATTGCGAAGGGTTATGGTTTCATCATAGTTGTCAGGTGCCAGGCTGGCAGCTTGAAAAGCTGATGCTACGCCATCGTAGTATTCCCAAATGGCTTTATCCGACCAGTTTCCAGAAGCATTGGTTCGGTAATTGGGGCGAAGAAGAGCTGCTGTGCTTATGCTGGTGCTGGTGTAGTTGGCGGCATCAGTATTGTGGTTGATTACAGTTCCTGCAAAAGCAGTTCCTGAAACATAAGAAGGGGGAGAGGATATATCGTCAAAGTGCATCAACAGCAAGGTGTTGGCATCCGAACTGTATTCCTCCTGGCTATAATTGCTTTGCATGTCGGCAATGTTTCGGGCAATGTTAGAGATTCTGAGCTCATCAATTTCACCACTATAATAGTTGGTATAACTACTTATGTAGCGAGCCCCAATATTGAAGTTGTTGGTGTTGGTAACCAATGTCCAGTTGGATGCTGTGTTATCACTATCAACAAGGGTTTGGTTGACATATAGCTTGGCTGTTGTACCATCAAAAGTGGCTGCTACATGATACCATGTACCATAGGTCAAATCTTCATCGGCATCAGTGGTTAGTTGTTGCGAATTACCTCGGTTAAAAAAATCAACTGCAAAATCGCCTGTACCCAGTGCCGTCCTAACCTGAAATGAAAAAATACCATTTCTAAAAAGTATATCCTGATAACTTGAAACAGCTGCAACATTTATCCAGACTTCAAACGTCCAGGCATCGGTAACGTTTAAGCCTGAGGCTCCTGTGATGTAAAGGCTTTCCGACGACCCGTCGAAAACATAAGCGCTTACATTGCCGGCTTTACCAAAAGAGGTGAGCATGACTAAAAACCCCAGTAATAATCCGAGAAGTAGATTCGAGCGGTGGCTAACTTTTTTCATGGTGTTTATTTTTTATCAACTGAATAAGTACACATTTAATACAACAAAAAGGATGGTTTGAGCTCTGTAAAAAAAATGCATTGCTACGCTGTAACAATGCATTTTAAAAACAGTTTATTCTTCTAGGCTTTCTTTACCCGACTGATAGGCTTTGTTTAAGCCATAAGCGGCTCCAAAACCAAGCAGTAGGAACAGTCCTCCACCAATGGGAGCACCACCACCAGCTTCCTGATTCCCATTTTCTCCATGTCCCGAAGGCGGTGGTGGCGGTGGTCCTTGCGAATAAACATCAACAGTAAAAACACTAACCAATATTGCAATGAAAAAATATCTTTTTAAGTTATTTGTAATCTTCATGATCTGAAATGTTAAAAGTTATTTGATGTAAATTTTTTGATTTTGAACCTGTTGACCGTTCGACACCTGTACAAAATAAATGCCTGAGCCCTGCGACAGGGTCAACGAAGAATTATCGTTGGTGAGTGACAAGGGGGATACAATTTGTTGCCCCATCAGATTGTACACTGCAACCTTATAATTAGTAGGTTTATTGTCTTTTAACTTCACGTAAACCTTGTCGCCAGAAGAATAAATATAGGCCAGATCGTTGGTTGAAGTAACCTGAGAGTGTATCCCTGTAATTCCAGAAAAATGCAGAAAAAAACGATTGGCATCATCGTCAGTGGAGGCCATAAACGGATATGCCGGATTTTCGGTCAGGTTTGTTTCTATTCCCTCTTTTCGGTCGGTTAGGTAAATAGAGCCCTGAGTAAACACCCCGGAGATCCCGGTCAGGTTTATTACGTGTTCACCGTTTTCTTGTATGTACACGCCAAGTTCTAAAGTTGTTTCGTTGGTTATTTCAGGCAAATTGTTGTAGGCAACCTGTATATTGTCGCGGGTAAGCGAATAAATGTAAGGTTTGGTTTGCGAAAACCCATAGAGCTTCGATGCGTCACTGCGGTCTTTATCCATGCTCGACAATTTATTGTATCCTACTTTGGTTTCATCTTGTTCGCTGGCATGGCTTAAAACAAGGGCTAGTTCGTCAAGATCCGTTTTTTCGCTTTTTATAAAATTTTGTGCGTTATGCGCTTGGTTGTCACTCGTTAGGCTTAAAGCACCTGCTTCGGTCGCTTTTACAAAAAAGCCCTGCCCTTGACTTATGTATTTAGTGGCTCCACTGCTGTCTGTGGTGCCATTGTGGTAAATATAATCGGTACCATTGTACACAAAGTAAAAGTCTTCGGCAAGCGGATCTTTATCTACTGTCGACCAATCGATGGCTGAAGAATACGGGTTGCCGATAAGGTTCCACCCGGCACTTCCATCATCAGTGAATGTCAAGCTGATGTTTTGCGCTCCGGTATTCGGTGTGCCCGAAAAAACTTTGTCGGCGCTGTATCCTTCCGTGTAGGCCACCAAGTATCCTTTGCCCACACCAAATTGCGTGTCGAAGCCAGTGGCATATGCGTTTGATCCGTCGCGCGAATTAATCCACGGAAAGCCATCCGTAGCTGTTTCGCTATAGGAGAAAAAGTCGAAGTCGGTGGGTAAAGTTTCCCCATCTACAACAAAATCAGGACGAATGTCTTGGGCCGCCACCGGCGACGACAAAAAGTGCCATTGGTTATCATTGCTGATGTACCGTCCTATGTTTACAGTTCCTGTGTTGGTGGCCGTTCCCTTGATAATCAAAGAACCTGAAGCCGAAGAACTTGATGCGACAGACAATGTGCCCGCATTGTTTAAGTTGCCGGCAATGGTTAGTGCGCCGTCGGTAGCAATGGTAAGTGATGAACCACTTTCAATGGCCATTGACCGGGTTGTTCCCGTTATACCACCTGATATGGATGGGTTATTATCAGTTGTCGGAATAATTAGTTCCTCTTTGAAAACCTTTACTTAACTAACTGTCAGTCATATACTGTTAATA
>CAYWNI010000351.1:0-3375 GCA_964459525.1 uncultured Lentimicrobiaceae bacterium
AAGCTTTAAATTCAGGAAAATGGTTGTGTCACGAATCGTGCTGGAAAGATGCATCGTTAACAGCCATGAATACAGGCAGCATGACTGATATTGAATGTAGTGGAGGGATTCGTTTGTATGCTCAGCCAATAAGAGCCGGGGAAAATATAATTGGAGCCATTAATTTCGGTTATGGTGATCCACCTCAATCCAAAGAAAAATTACTGGAACTGGCGCAAAAATATAGTGTTTCGGTAGATGAGTTAATAAAAAGAGCACAAGAATACGAAACGAGACCCTCATATATGATAGAGCTTGCAAAAAGTCGTCTTCAGACAACAGCTAAACTCATCGGAGAAATTGTCAGCAGAAAAATGTCGGAACAACAAATTACAAAAACAAATATTGAATTGGTAAAAGCCAAAGAAAAGGCCGAAGAAAGCGACCGATTGAAATCTGCATTTCTGGCCAATATGAGCCATGAAATTCGCACACCCATGAATGGGATTCTTGGATTTACTGATTTGTTAAAAGAGGCTGATTTAACGGGAAAAAAACGCGAAAAATACATCGGAGTTATTGAGAAAAGTGGAGCGAGAATGTTAAGTACCATAAACGACATCATCGATATTTCAAGAATTGAATCAGGAGAAGTGGTGTTGAATATTGAGCCCACCAATATTAATACTCGGATGGAAACTCTTTATGATTTCTTTAAGCTTGAAGCGCAAAAAAATAGCATAACACTAAATTACAAAGAAAGTTTTGGCAACCATTTGGTAACGATCCAGACTGACCCTGAAAAATTTGATGCCATATTTACCAATCTGATAAAAAATGCGCTGAAATTTACACAAAAGGGGTCTATTGATTTTGGATATAGATTGGAAGATAAAAAGATTCATTTTTATGTTACGGACACAGGTGTGGGCATAGGTTCAGATGAACTGGAAAACGTCTTCGAAAGATTTGTCCAAGAAAAAGATTCTAATATACCAATCAATCAAGGTTCAGGCTTAGGATTGTCTATTGTGAAAGCCTACGTTGGATTACTTGAAGGTAAAATATGGGTTGAATCAAAAAAAGGCGAAGGCAGTACTTTTCATTTTACACTTCCGTATAATGCCATTAAGAAAGAAACAACTGGCAGGGAATTGAATGTGAAAGAAATGAGGGATAAAACAAATAATTATACCAATAAAACGATCTTGATTGTTGAAGATGATGATGCAAGTCATGAATACTTAAAGATTGTTATTGAAAGCTTTGGAATCACCAAGATTTATTGGGCAAAAAATGGACTAGAGTCTGTTAATCTATGTAAAGAAAACCCGGAGATTGATTTGGTTCTTATGGATATCAACATGCCAATTATGAACGGCTTTGAAGCCACTAAGGCTATAAAAGCTGTTAGATTTAATCTCCCAATTATTGCTCAAACAGCCTATGCTCTGACAGGAGACCGAGAAAAGTCCTCAGAAGCAGGTTGTGATGATTATATTACAAAACCCATTAAAAAGGATGAGCTTTTTGAAAAAATTAAAAAGTTTCTCGGTTAATTATTAGTCAAATATTCTTGTTGAAAAAGTGAACATTAGCTCAAACTTTCTAAATGAAACGGTTTTCAAATTTACATGGACAAGACGAAAATACCCATCCACAATATTGTGGATTTTTGTATAAGTTAGATTCATGCGATTTATAGTTAAAATGGTGATTAGAAACGAATAGAAGAGTCTTGATATATCAGAATTACTCAACATGCAAAAAGAACATATTTCACTTTTTTCAGAAATAAAACAAATTGCGGGATACCTTTGGAAGCGAGGATGGGCAGAGCGAAATGCCGGAAATTTCTCCGTGCGATTAGTCGCTGAAATAACACGTCCGAAAGAAAGAAGTTATCCCCTTGAAACCCATTTTCCCCAGTTGGCTAACCAGGTATTTCTTGTCTCGACCAAAGGCAGTTACATGCGAAATATGGCGAAACACCCTAAGCGGCATACTCTATTTATCCAAATCGGGCCGCAGGGCAGCGACTACCACGTTATTCATCGAAACAAACATGTAGCCAACCTTGAACCAACCAGCGAACTGATAGCCCATCTGTCGATACACAACATGCTTATCGCAAAAGGATCAAAAAATCGGGTGGTGATGCATACCCATGTTACCGAGCTTATTGCTTTGACCCATATTACTGCGTTTTGTGGCGAAAATGCGCTGAATGAACTACTCTGGAGTATGCATCCTGAAACTATCATGTTCGTACCAGACGGAGTGGGTTTTGTGCCATTTGAGTTGCCTGGAAGTAAGGTAATTGCTGACATTACAACACAAAGTTTGCAAACACATGATGTAGCTGTATGGGAAAAGCATGGTGCTTTTTCGGTGGCCACAAGTTTGGAGGCTTGTTTCGACACTTTGGACATACTAGCCAAGTCGGCACGCATTTATTTCATGGTAAAAGACCAAAATGTGCCCACCGGACTTTCGTCGGAACAGCTGGAAAAGCTTAGGCGAATCGTTTTTTAAGACTAGCGGGCAAATGAGATGGTTATTCTTCGGGGGCTTCAGTAGCAGCGGTTTTTGGTTTGTTTTTTTTCTTTTTGTAAACTATCTTGCGTGAGCTTGGCACACCCATAAACTGCGCAATAACCTGTGTCCGTGGAAACTGCTCAAGAATTATTTTTATGAAAACAGTAATTGGAATCGACATTACCATGCCGGGAACTCCCCAAAGGTATCCCCAAAACATGAGCATTATCAAAATTGTGACCACATTTACAGAAAAAGTCTTCCCCATAAAAATTGGTTCCAATACTCCGCCCATAAGCACTTGAACACCAATAATAATCAGGATAAAGAACAATAGTGTGCCTGTGGGTTCCAGTTCCACCAAAGCAAACAACGACAAAAGCACGACAGAAACCACAGAGCCAACCATTTGCACAAAATTGATCAGAAAGGCAAACAAGCCCCAGAAGATGGGAAAGCTAATGCCAAAAAACCAACAAGCCAGCGCAAAGCCAATGCCTGTAAATAGGCTGATAATGAACTTTACTATAACAAACTTGATGATGTCGTTTTCAATTTTCATGAAAGTCTTTACCGAAGAGTACCTCACTTTGAATAAAGTGCTGTTTAGCATTTGCTGAAAGTTGATTGACTCGGAAAGCAGCAACAACACAAAAAACAACGTCATTAGTGTCATTGATAAGGTATTGCTGATAAACCCAAGGGTAGTTCCAAAGTTTTTGAGCAGCCCGCTGTCGATAGAATAATGGTTTAGCACATTGGTTCCAGGTTGCCGATCGATGCCAAAAAACCCCTCAACCAGAACAATTACCTTAACCAGTTTTTGCTCGGCCCGTTCCATAAACAGGCCGTTTTCTG
>CAYWNI010000352.1:0-3363 GCA_964459525.1 uncultured Lentimicrobiaceae bacterium
TGCAGCACGACTGGTAAAGCTATTGGGTGGACGTATATGGCTTGAGTCGAAACCAGATGAAGGCACTGACTTTTATTTTATTATACCTAATCAGGCTGAGGTTCGTCAGCCAAATACTCCTGATTATGAACTGGAATTGGAGGCTGATAATGAAAGTGTCTCAAAAAAAATTGCGCTAATTGTCGATGATGTTGAATCCTCAAGTCATTTGCTTTCGATCATGATGGCAGAGATTGGTTTTAAATCCATTTATGCCAAAACCGGGCGCGAAGCTATCGAGAAATGTAAAGAAAACAAGCAAATATGTCTGGTAATGATGGATTTGAAAATGCCAGGTATGGACGGTTATGATGCTACTCGGATAATTAAACAGATGTTTCCCACATTGCCTGTTGTAGCACAAACTGCCTATGCTATCGCAGGCGATCGTGAAAAAGCACTGCAATCCGGATGCGATGATTACATCTCAAAGCCTATAATCAAAGAGAAACTGCATGAGGTTATTGGTTCATTGGTGTTGAATTGCTAGTGTGATAGCTTAGTGAAAAATAGTTACCTTTAAAACAAACAAGCAAGTTTGCTTCCTTACCTTTGCAAAAATTTTTTTATATGATGGCTGTTTGGCGGTTTTTATTTTTTATTTTTTTATTTGCGTCTTCTCTGGCTTATGGACAGGATTTTAGAAAAAATATAGAAATAGACGCTGTTCTTAACCGCAATTACCTTGGTTCTGATTCGTGTGGTAATGAGGCCCTAACTATTTTGGCTTCTTCTTTTAATCTTTCTAAGAAAGGTATTGAAGTCGAAATTGCGGGTAAACTGACTTGTGAAATCGACCTTGAATTGGATGGGAAATACATTTTAAGTGTTTCTTTTTTGCAAAAAAAAATTAAGGGAGATGTAGTTTATGAGGGGTTTAATGCAGGGTATTTGCTTTGGCCCAGCATGTTTCAATCTAAGATAGTATTTTATAATGGTCGACATGTTCGTGGTAGCGTTGAGGTCACTTGTTTCACAAATGGACAAAAATCAACCTTTGATGTTACAGAATTTGTAACTGGTACAATAGGCGAACTTTCTTTACGTGTTTTAGATCAGCGGTTTATTTATGAGAAAACACAACCTGATGGATTGGAAAACTGGGTGGATGAGGTATTTGCTTACAATTCGTTTGTTATGTTGCTAAATGATTTGAATAAAAAATTCAGCAAGTTTGCATCCGATAGTAAACGGAAACAGGAATACTTATTGCTCGACCGCATTGAAATAGCTCGGATGACTTATTTACTTGATCAGCGTGATTTTTTTCTATCACTTCATGCAATTGAGTCTGATCCGAAAAAAATGTTTTCTACTTGGGCTAATATTCAACGGTATGAACAGCGCGTAGTTACGCTAAGTCAGCCGATTGAAGATGGTTGGGGTAAAAACTTCCAGACAGATACTTTTTGTTTGTCGTTAACCAATCTCAGTAACGCTTATCTTGCCCAATCCAAGCTGTTGCAGCCGGCTCAAGCAACGGCATGGCTCTCAATGGCTGTTGTTCCTGAGCATGATTCAGAAATGGCGATATTATACGGTGGGCTTCCTGAGAATACAGTAGTGGGCATCCGTCGATGTGCTTATAATGCATTTGTTAATTCTGGAGCCGTAGAATCGAGTCGGGGCGATTATGCTGGCGCTTTGCTTCTGCTGCGCAACGCCACTATTATGGCGGGAAGCACTGCGGTTATACCTGATCTGGAATTTCAAGAGGTTTATCTAGAGGCTTTTGAAGGTATAGCTAGCTCATTTTTTAAGGTTGGAAAAATGGCTTTGAAAAATGGGAATTTGGCTTTGGCAATAACTTATTTCCAA
This sequence comes from uncultured Lentimicrobiaceae bacterium, assembly GCA_964459525.1. Lineage (GTDB taxonomy): Bacteria > Bacteroidota > Bacteroidia > Bacteroidales > F082 > UBA6244. The sequence goes on from CAYWNI010000352.1 coordinate 1,858, forward strand.
AAAGGTTATGACATGGTAGCGCAAAACCAGCAATTGTTCTCTGGTTTTGAGAGCAGAGACTCAGCAATGCCTGCGTTTTTTAATGAAATATTGGCTATCGCCGAACATGCAGATTTGTCATTCTTGCCTGCTTCAAGGCTTTATCATTTTGAGGTTTGCAGCCCAATGGTCGATATATTTGGTAAGGCTTGGAGCAACAGTTTTTATGCGGCATATGCTGAAAGTATTAAGCGTGTTTTTATTTCAAATATTAGCTTGCTTGAGTCTCAACTCAATTTTCGCCAATATCCAGATGCTTCTGCCCAGCTTGATTCTATTGACCTTTTTTATAATAAATATGCCTTTTATTTAGCTGGAGAAGAGGGCTCTGTAACTGTTTTAGCAGAAAGGTTGTATGATGTTTATATGGCCCAAAGTCATGAATTACTTTTAGCTAATCAATCTCAAGTGGCTTTAGATCAACTGTTGTTGGCTTCAGACATTGGCAAATGGCTTCCTGATGGCGCTACGGCTGAGATAAATGCCGAAATTTTAACGGTATCGGGAGCATTGATAGCTGATTACGTAAAGAAAATAAAATACCACATTTGGGCTTTACGTCTCGATGAGGCTGAGGGGTTGCTTGCTGAGGTAGAGTCAATTGAAAATCAATACCTGAATGGGGCAAATTCAGAAGTGTTAAAACTAATTGCTGATACGTATTTGGAACTCGATTCAAGAGCATGTCAAGCTTTACAACAAAAGCTGAACAACAACATAAATGAAATCAAAACGGCACTAAAAAATAAATCCTATCAAGCGGCGGTAAGAGCATTCGAGGTTTCACAAGAAAATTTGAATTCGCATGCTGAATGTGAGCTTAATCGAAGTGCGTATGATGAAATAAAGCCTGTTTGTCGTCATTTGGTTTATTATTTGGAGCAATCTGATTCTCTTAAACAACAACTCTACTCGCAGGGGTATAGTCAGGTAATTGAGCGCTATGTTGCTCTTGCTGATTTTGTTTACGCCAACAATCTTGATACATTGGGAGTTGGCATGACGTCGCTGTTCACTTTCGTGAGTCATCAAAATCTGCCTATGCTTACGCTGCAAACGGGGGAGTTCTATGTCCAACGAGGTCAGTACGACAAAGCACTTGAATATGCCCGAATGGCTAAAAAACAAGGGGTGTTGAAAAAACAGGCCCGTTCGTTACAATCGCAAATTGCATCCGGATTGGCGCATCAAGATAAGAATTCCAATATAAGTGTGGATGAGGCTTTGGATGAATATACATACAACGATCAGTGGTTCAGCCATTTTAAAATAGTGTACCGAAAAAACCGATTGCTTTAATAGCGTGGTTGCTTAAAAATATCTATTTTTATCGGGCGAAAGTTTCAGCCGTAACCGCCCATTGATCTTTGCCTTTCAAATGGCATAAGCGGCTTCAATAATGAATAAAATACTGATATGACGAAAAAACTCTTATTGATTAGCAACTCTCCCATGGCAGGAGAGCTC
>CAYWNI010000353.1:0-3348 GCA_964459525.1 uncultured Lentimicrobiaceae bacterium
TCCAGTAGGCATGTTAATAGACACCACAACACCTTTTTGCAATTCGCTTCCCGTTACAATTTGCGTAAGCACCTGTCGACCGTTGAGATCGTAAATACTTAATTGAGCATCTCCTTCAACACCTTCCATGCGCACACTTACACGATCATGAGCGGGCATTGGGAACAAATTCAACGCGTTGCTTTCTTTTTCAATTTCGTTTACTGCTGAAAGTGAAACAATTTTTTTGTCAAGAGCAAATGCTCCGGTGCTGGTACCACCCCAATAAACAAACGACAACTTGTAAACATCGTCATTGCCTGATTTCACAAAATAGCATGTCGAATCAACCATTTTATAACTAAATGTGCCCATATCAAAGTATTTCCAATCGGCACCAATGGTGTTTTTTTCGATAGAAAAATCTTTATCAAACCAAGAGTTAAAATCGTTGGCAACAGGATAAAAATGATTGGCTCCGGTTTCTACATTATTTGCAACGCCAGTAACCAAATATGGAAGTAAGTTACCTTCGTTATCAGGAACCAGATTGATAAACTTGGTGAATAAAATATCCCATAAATCTGCTGCAGGCTCGCGATCAAGTTCCATGTTGTCGACCATACTATAATAAGCAAAACGTTTTGTTTCGTAAGGAATAACATTAAACTCAACCTTGTGTTCGTCAGTTCCATCGAGGTTAGCATATTTAAAATTGTAGATATTTTCTGCCGAGAATTTGCTCTCAATCCACAATTTTTTAATAGATCCATCGGGATAAGCCACCACAAAAATCGAATCGCCTGTGAGGTTGTGTGTTACCATATTATAGGTACCCCAACCATAATCAGGATGTCCGGTAGAGTGAGCATTAAAAGCGCCATCTTCCCAAACGGTAGGCGAGTTAGTCATGTTTTTCCACGACGACATTCCTGTTGTATCAACCGATGCCCAGGCACTGGTGTCGCCAAGCGGATAGGTGTACAGGTTTAGCCCAGTACCATCGTTTATTAAAATACCGGCGCTAAAGCGTGCGGTATAAAAAGCAATGTCCCAGTTTGCCCGGGGAGCTTCGCTAACAAGTCCGCCAGTCAATCTATAATATAGGTCGTTGGCATAACCAGGACCCATGGTAAGCGAGTCGCGTGTGTAATCTTGTGCCGTAGCGTTATTCACAGGCCAAATTAAAACTGCCATCGTAGCAGCTAAAAATATTAAGGTAAATTTTTTCATTGTGTAAGTGTATAGTAAGTAATACATTATTGTTATTCGTCGGGTGTTGTTGTAGCCTCAAGGTCATTTTCGGCACAAACCAGACAATTCAAAAAAAATTTTTTTTTAAAAATTAGTAAATGTCCACTATTTTGTTGGTATTGAAAGGTTTACACTCTATAAAGCGCAAATTTTTCAGCTAAAACAAAATTTCAGCTAAACAAGTTAGTAAGCTGAAATGGAGCAAAACCTTCGAGAAAATTTATGGAAATATTTGGTGATTACACGCGAGGAGGTCCGCGCAAGGTAACCGACTGGTGGTACCTTTGCCGAAGCATGTCGCGATAATTAAACCTTACGGTTATGTTTTTTGCGAAATCACCTAACAGCTTTGAATAATCATCCGCAACGAATGAGTGAAGAGTGTATTGATATGTATCTACAGATACGGCTTTTTCTCCTTTGGTTTTATAAAGGAGAATTCCAGTATCATTTTTACCCGGCTTGGTGAAAGGTTGGTGTTGAAATAAATCGAAACCGTAAATGGCTTTTTGATGGTAGGTAATCAGGTCGCCGATTACCATCCAAAAAAAGGTTATAGCCAGAAAAGGAATTGCAATTCTGTACTTATAACGGACCGTATTTTTTCGATTATTCATTCGTCCACAAAAATAACAAAATCTTATTTAGATTCTATTACAAAAACTCAGATTTCAATTGTTCAACCCAATTTTTGATGCGCTCGTCGCTCAAATCTTCTTGGTGGTGATCGTCGAGAACAAGCCCTACAAATTGATCATCTTTATGGGCCAGACTAAAGTAAAAATCGTATCCCTTGGTTGGTGTAAAGCCAACAACACACGATTTATCGGGCAGACGACAATACAAAGTACCGAGTCCGTCGACAAAGCTTTCAGGATATTCTTTTTGGTCGCCAAGTCCAAACAAAGCCACTTTTCTTTCACTAAAATCGAGTAACGACAGGTGGTCTATGGTTAGCTCCCATTCGTCTTGCATCTCGCCGATACCCCAAGCTGAGGTGCCAAAAATTAAATTTGAGAACGATTTCATGTCTTCAACGGTGGCTTCCTTTAAGTTAAAAACCTGGGCGTTTTCTTCGCCAAAAGCCTGTTGAATTTTTACGGCAGATTTCTCTGTCATCCCGTATGTTGAGCCAAAAAATATACCTATTGGTTTCATTGTGTTATGCTATTTGGATTTAATATAAATTGTTCGGCAAAAATAAGGCATTTTGGCAAACCGCATCTAATTTGTTAATTAATCGTCTTGGAAAGGATTGGCTTTTGAACAAAAAAGCAAAAAAAAAGCCCCCTAACTTACGTCAAGAGGCTCAAACCAAATTAATTAATGAAAAAGCTATTTTTTATCAGGAGTTGATGTCTTGTCTTTACAGTCGCTTTTTAGCTTCTGGTCGCCACAGCATGAGGTTTTCTTTGTATCACAATCTTTTTTGGTGTTACAATCTTTCTTGGCTTCAGCCTTGGCTTTCTTTTTATCTTTGTCGTCGTCAACCCGTGTTATGGTAACGTTGTTATCAAGAGCAACAACCGAAGCAACTGATGTTGTGGTTATTCCTACAAAAAACATGAGCGAAAGTGCGAGGGCAAAACTTTTAATTTTCATCTTAGTATTTTTTAATTTTTAATTATTTCTTACAGGCCAAAAGTAATGCGTAAAGCATGCTGCCGTTGTTAAGGCGTTGTTAATAACTGTTAATGAAATGTTAATGTGTCAAAAATATCTATTTAAGCACTAATTTTGAAAAAAATACGGGTTCATGTTCATCAAGAAAAAAGCCATCATTATTATTATCGTTGTTACCTCGCTGGCCATGGTTGGGATTATCCTCACCCAGGTGTTTTGGATAAACACGGCACTTAAGATTAAGGAAGAGCAGTTCGACAACAAAATACGGATTGCTGTAAAAGGAGTTGTAAATCAATTGCTTGAAAACAAAAACGACACCGTCTTTCAGGAAAAACTAAGAATGTTGTCGTGTCGTAAGTCGCGTTTGGATATTTACGACTACATCGACCCTGTTTTACTCGACTCGCTTGTTAACGCCGAGCTTAAGTGTATGCGGCTAGAGGGTTATTATTATTATACCATATACAATAAAGCCAACAACCGCATGGC
>CAYWNI010000354.1:0-3346 GCA_964459525.1 uncultured Lentimicrobiaceae bacterium
TGTAAAAACCATATTTATATTCACCCGAAGTAACCTCATCTAATATGTTGTTTTGATTCTTTTCTTCAGTCATGAAAATCGTTATTTAGAATAATTTAAAATAAGACTGCAAAATTACAAATTTTTAATCAATCGGAGAGCTTGCTCGATTAACTATTTGGTAATTTAGTCTCTTGAATTCTTAAATAAGATTTGATATTTTTTTAGGGGATATTATTTCAATTCGCTGTGCATGATTTTAAGCGTAAAAGTGAGCTTTTCGTAAAGCTGGTCGACGAGTGAATTAACCTGTGGCAGGTTTTGTCCGTTACGGCAAAACAGTTCGATGGTTCTGATGATTTGCAGGGCATCTTTAATATCGAAAACATCTATTGAAGGTTTGATACGGTGCGCTACGGTGGCCACTTCATCATACAAACCCATAGAAGCGTTTTTCTTTAGCAGTGACAATTCGGGGGGAATGGTTTGAATAAACAAATCCACCATTTCAAGTATTTGTTGCGGATCATCGCCCACGAACCCTGAAAGCTTGACGAGACTATATGGTTTATTGTCTGCTATCATCAAATCTCGCTGTTTTTAAGCATTCTGTATATGGTTGATTTACCGATGTTCAATTGTTTGGCTGTTTCGAGTACGTTTCTATCATTTTTTTGTAGAAAATAACTGATTATACGCTTGTTGTATTCCTCAAGGGTACAATCTTCACTTAAAAAATTTACTATTGGATCGGTGGCATTGAAATTAATGTTGTCAGGTTCAATTTCGTTACCGTCAGCGAGCACCATGGCCAACTCGGTAACAGCCTTTAGTTCGCGAACGTTTCCGGGATAGCTATAGCTAAGTAGTTTTTTTTGTGCATCGGGGCTGAGGTTTTTTGGTTTCAACTTATTTTCTTTGCTGAATTCATCAGCAAAGTATTTGGCCAGAATAATGATGTCGCTTCCTCGCTGTCGCAGCGGTGGTAGCTCTATTGGAAGCCCCAACAAACGATAATACAGATCTTCGCGAAACTGTCCATTTTTTACCTCTTCGGCTAAATTACGGTGAGTAGAGACTATAAGCCGTACGTCAAGTTTTACAATCTCATTTCCTCCCAGTCGGGTAAGTTCATTTTCTTGCAACACGCGCAACAACTTCGATTGCATGTTAATGTTCATTTCGCCGATTTCATCAAGAAAAAGAGTTCCTCCACTAGCTTGTTCAAATTTGCCAATTTTTCTGGCGTTTGCACCTGTAAAAGCTCCTTTTTCGTAGCCGAACAGTTCACTCTCGATAAGTTCAGAAGGTATTGCTGCTACATTTACGGCTACAAATGATTGCCCAGCCCTAATGGAGTTGTAGTGAATAGCTTTCGCTACCAGTTCTTTTCCCGTACCGGTTTCGCCGGTAATTGTTACCGAGATTTTTGCTTTTAAAGCCCGATCCATCAGCGAAAACACATCTTTAATACTTGAGCTATTGCCTTTGATATTACTGAAGTTGTATTTTTTACCCACTTCTTCTTTGAGCTCAATAATTTCAGATTTAAGTTTTTTGTTTTCACGAATTTTGTTGGCAATATGCCACAGCCTGTCTTTGGTATCTTCGTCTTTTACATAGTAATCGTATGCGCCTTCTTTTATAAGGTAAACAGCTGTTTTTACATCTTCCTGCCCTGAAACAATTACCACCGGAATTTCAGGATAGTCTGCATGTAGTTTTTTCATAATAATATCACCTGAATAATCCGGTAAGCGGTAGTCAAGCGAAATCATGTCGGGTTTTTGATAAATATTATTTAAAAAGTCTTTCCCATTTTGGAATACCACGACTTCGTTCTCGGGGTTTAGCTGCAAGTGCCGCTTCAATAACTCCCCATAGAACCGATCGTCTTCGACAATAAAAATTTTAAACGGGCTCATAATCAATAATTTTCAGTCTCGTGAACTACATAACTAAAGCAAAGATATACAAACTGTCCAAATATTGGAAATAATTACAAAAATAATACACTTACGGGAAGGTGCTGATTTTCGCTTTTTTGATTAACACTGCATGTTTGTTCGTTTTTGTTAATTTTGTCCACGACAAAAAAATCTAAATGAAACTATTTTTTCGACTAATAACCAGACTTATTTTAACGTTTCTGGTAATTCTTTTCGGCATTATCATCATGTTTTATCTGCTTGCGCCTGTCTATCAGTTTTCAGGGCCAGTGCCTTTTGCAGGCGAAAAACTCTACAATCCTTATGATGGAATGAATGCTGAAAACTGGAAAAAGTATAACTTTCAGGTACAATCGAAAGCCTGGATGGGGCTGACTTCAGGGCGTGAAAACACCAATACCCTCATCGACAGCATTTATCATCAATTGGGTTTTGACCATGTGGCCACATCCGATTACCAAAAAATTAACACTTTTAATAGCCACGATCCAGCCTATATTCCCACTTACGAGCATGGCTATAATATTTTTAAAACACACCAAGTGTGTATTGATTCCGACAAAGTGCTGTGGACAGACTTGTTGTTTTGGCAGACGTTAAGCATGAAACAGTGGATTCTCGATTTGCTTGACAAAGACACCCGCTTTGTGGTGTTGGCCCATCCATTGCTGCGAGGAGGCTATTCGTTGAACGACATGAAATACCTAACCAACTACGAGGGGATGGAAGTGCTAAACAACATGCGCGTAAGCCTCGAACATTGGGATGAGGCGCTTACCTCAGGGCAGATTACTTGGATTATTGCCAACGATGACGCCCATGATGTTACCAATAGCAATGAGGTAGGTCGACGCTTTACGATGATCAATTCCGCGTCGGACAACAAAGATGATATTATGGCTGCCTTGGAGCAGGGTAATGCAATAGGTGTCGATTTTTACCGGATTAACGATGAGCCCATGACAGATAAGTTTGTGCGTTCAAAAACCTTACCTGAAATTACTGATATTCAACTTTTAGATGACACCTTATTTGTGTCGGTTGATACGCCAGCCGTCGAAATAAGGTTTGTTGGCAAAAACGGACAGCTCCTTCATGCGTATAGCAATACCAGCGAGGCTGCATTTATAATCCCATCCGATCAACCTTATGTGCGGACAGAAATTGCCTTTTCCGATAAAAGTGTTTTTTACCTCAACCCTGTTATCAGGTACGACACAGATAAAATTCGTACAAAAAAGACAGCCACTGTAAATAATTCTAAAACACTTTATTTAAGGATTTTGTACCTTGTTGTAGCACTTGTTTTGGCTTATTTGTATCGCCGCTATTATTTTAAACGGGCAACTAAATAACACCCTGTCAATGACAATCAACACACCGAATTACAAAAAACTAGTCATTGTGCTGATTGTGTT
>CAYWNI010000355.1:0-3320 GCA_964459525.1 uncultured Lentimicrobiaceae bacterium
CATCACCTCGACGACATCAACGAGTTATCAGATGAAATTTCGTTTAATTAATTTCAGTAAGCTTCTATGCAACCAGCAAAAATCCTCCTTATAGCTTTATTCCTGATCGTTACCAGAATAATTCCGGCACAGGATATTCCATCACGTCCCGAGCCACCAAGGCTTGTTAATGATTTCGCAGGCATTTTTACCCCAGATGAACTGCAAGACTTGGAGTATACATTGAGGTATTTTAACGACACTACCTCCAATCAAATTGTGGTTGTCACCGTTAAATCGCTCAATGGCTCAGATGCATCTTCATTTGCCTATTCAATTGGAGAACAATGGAAAGTAGGGCAAAGTGGTTTCAACAATGGCATAGTGGTACTTGTAAAACCCAAGTACCGTAACTCCGACAGAGGAGAGGCATTTATAGCCACGGGCTACGGACTGGAATCAGTGATACCTGATGCTACAGCCAAAAATATCGTTGAAAACGAAATGATTCCGGCATTTAAACAAGATCATTATTACCAAGGGATTAAAGAGGCAACAACTGTTTTGATGCAACTTGCTTCAGGCGAAATATCAGCCAAAGGCTACAACAAAGCAAATGAAGCTCCCTGGTTTGTTGTGCTTATTCCATTTATTTTCATTGTGCTGATCATAGTTCTTGTAGGAAAAAATCAGCGCAGCACTCAAGGAATAGGTAGAAGCAACAATTTGTGGACGGCCTTACTGCTTGGAAGCATGTTAAACAATCGCTCGCACAGTGGATCGTGGAATCATTTTAGTGGTGGAGGCTCCTCTGGATCGTCGGGTTTTGGTGGTGGTTTTAGCGGTTTTGGCGGTGGTAGTTTCGGTGGTGGTGGTGCTGGAGGAAGCTGGTAGCAAATCCAATTTTTCCTGTTTATTTTGTTGAACCTTTTGGGTTATAAACCATAAAGAATAGTTAGTTTTGTAACGAGATTCTGAACAAGAAAACTAAATTTCAACATGATGACTATTAGAGTTTTATCTGCAATAACAATTATCTTTATCACAATTGCTGCGCAGGCCCAACTACAAAAATCAAATCAAGAATTATACTACGGTAGATACCAAGGCGACATAGGCATCCACACACAAGCATGTGCCAATTTGGTTAGAAATGCGGAGCAAGTTTATGGCAATCTATATATAAACGATAAAAGCGCTGGTGCCACCGATGGAAAAATTGGCATGAGCGTTGTCGGCAGCATGAACGGCGACTCGATCACCCTCAGCGAACTTGGCTCAAACACTGCATTATTTACAGGCATACTCAACCCTGAATCAATGACGGGGGAATATGCTGCCACGAACCAAGAGACAATTGATTTCATGCTCCGAAGTGATTATCCTGAAGGAAGCATGCCCCTTGATGTTAGCTACTTAAATACTATACTGGAGTTGGCACCTGATACGGAGGAGTCGCCGGTAGCCACTTTAGAATTAACACTATTGTATCCCATGGCAAATGCATTTCGTGCAAGCATTAGCGATTCGGTAATGAAAAGGGTTCAGCTTGAATTTTTTGGCGAAGGTCAGCAAGAAAACACCCCTGATTCAATGCTATTAGATTATGAAAGAGAATACTACGAGAATTACAGGAAACAAAACCAACAATGGGCTGAAACTGGTGGCCATTCATTTAGCTGGGAAAAAATGATTAATACCGGAGTTGTTTTTAATTCTGAAAATGTGCTTTGTCTAGAGTTTGAGCGCTATGTTTTCACTGGTGGCGCTCATGGCATGAGTAACTTGGCCTACGAAAGCATTAACCTGCTCAGCGGAGCTTCGTTTGATTACCAAACAATTTTCAAGCCTAATAGCGATTCCATGCTTAGCGAGCTACTTACAGCCCGCCTAAAAAATGATCGCGACATTAATGCAGCTGATAGCCTTAAAGCATCGGGGTATTTTGTTGGCAAGATACTTCCCAACCACAATCTATTTATTACGGCCAGTGGCATTGGTTTTGCTTACAACCCCTATGAAATAGCTCCATACAGCTTCGGGATAACACGTATTACACTTCCTTGGAATCAGATAATTGACTTACTCGAAACCGAAACCCCTGTTTATTTGTTGTCGCAACATTAATGGGTTTCGTCAGCTTTATTGAGAATTCCTCTGTTTAAAAAGGCATTTAATGGATTAATTGCTTCAAATACATGAAGATGATTAACTGGAAATCCTTTTTCATATAGTTTTTCGTCAGCAACTGGGTGCATTACAACAAAACTTTTGTGCTTAAGGTAATCAACAACAGGCGATTCCTTATCAAATCCAGCGGGAGGATTTTTCAAACGGTCGCCACCCAATGCGCCGAAATATTTTACAAAATCAGGCTGCTCCAAAATAGAAACAAACTCCTTTGGGTTAAAATAAATCTCCGATCTAATGGCTTTTAGAAGTTCGGAATCAGGCGAATATACGCCTCCTGCAATAAAACTATTACCGGGCTCAACATGAAAATAGTGACCACTCATGGGCGATTTACGCCCGCCAACAGAAAGGTACGCTCCAAAATGAGTTTTGTAAGGCGACTTGTCTTTTGAAAAGCGAACATCCCGGTAAATACGAAATATACAATCAGCGGGTTTTATTTGCGCATATCCCAGATTGGTAGGTGTAAGCATCTCAATTACCTGACCAACACCAATGAGGAACGCTTTTCGTGCCTCCTCATATTCATTTTTGTTTGCGTTAAACCACTCACGTGTATTGTTTTCTGTGAGCCGATTAAGAAATTCCATTATTTTTCGTTCCATATCTATCATTTTAATATTTTAGCTACTTTTAGGGGGCTAAAGTTAGATAAAAATGGCAAATCCAAAATGACACAAAATCCTGCCAAATACCACAGATATATGAAAAGAATTCTTGTTCTGATAGCGATTTTACTTGTTATTCCTTCCAGTATAAAAGCAACTGGAGAGTTAACGCCAACAGGTTCCAGATCAGGGGGTATGGGACATAGTTCGGTAGCTCTTACCGGTTTTTGGGGACTTATGAACAACCAGGCCGGCATGGCTTTAATCGATCAGTTTTCGGCAGCTGTAAGCTACGAAAGCCGCTTCATGCAAAAAGAACTAAGCACGAAATCTGTCGGATTTATTGCTCCTATCAAGTATGGTGTGCTGGGTATTTCGTATCGCCACACAGGCTTTCAGCTCTACAACGAGCAAAAAATTGGCTTGAGCTATGCCCGCAGTTTTGGCCCGTATCTGCGTATTGGTTTACAGCTTGATTACCTGCAAGCCACGCTGGGCGATGGTTATGGTAAAAAAGGAAGTGCCACTTTTGAATTAGGT
>CAYWNI010000356.1:0-3314 GCA_964459525.1 uncultured Lentimicrobiaceae bacterium
CATCTGAATAAGGTTGGGTATTGGCCTCTTCAACAACAAAAGTCCATTTGTTGTTGAAGTTTGAAAAACGGCATAACGCCAAGTCTATCCCGTCGAGAGAACTCCCCGACATTACCCCCAAAACCGATAGCTGTGGGTATTTCACAATGCAGGTATCAGTTGCTCAAGCTTCATTCCGCGCGACCCTTTGATGAGAATCTGTGCGTTACGGATTGGATGGCTTTGAATGAAATTCAAGACCTCCTCTGTTGACTCAAAACCCTTAAAATGTGTGTTATGGACGAAAGGCAAAAAATTCTTTCCAGCGAGGATCACTTGTTTTGCTTGAAGATCTGATAGCAAGTTGACAATTGTTTTGTGTTCTTCTTCTGCGGCATCTCCGAGCTCAAACATGTCGCCAAGTATAAACCAAGGATTAGAATTATTCGCATTGAAAAAGCATAGAATGGCCTCATGCATGCTTACAGGATTCGCATTGTAGGCGTCCAGATACAAAAGATTGGTTTCTGTGTTTATTTTTTGCGATCGGCTATTCACCGGGATATAACTTTCGATTGCTTTTGAAATATTTTTGTTTTTGATTCTAAAATACTGACCTACAGCTACAGCAGCCAAAATATTTGAAGTGTTGTAACGACCATAAAGCTTGCTGTTTACTTTAAAATGAATTTGATGTGGGCCATTAATATCCAGCTTCAAAGTAGGGTTTTCTTGTGTTAATATCCCGCTTGTTTCGCCTTGCTCTAATCCATAAGTGAGCCGATGCATTCCTTCGCTTAGTTTCATAAGTAACGAATCATCGGCATTTACCAGAGCTGTTCCGTTGTTGGTTTTTATATACTGGTAGAGTTCGTTTTTGGCTTTTATCACACCCTGAAATCCACCCATTCCCTCCAGATGAGCTTTTCCAATATTTGTAATAATTCCAATATTTGGTCGCGAAAGTGAGCAAAGCATCGCAATTTCACCTTGATGATTTGCCCCCATTTCCACTACGGCAATTTGCGTTTTGCTGGTAATACGAAGCAGGGTGAGTGGAACCCCAATATGGTTATTGAAATTTCCTTGTGTGGCAATAATTTCTTTTTCTGTTTCAAGAACCTTGGAAATAAGCTCTTTAGTGGTTGTTTTTCCGTTCGACCCGGTAATGCCTATTACTGTAACTTTGGTCGACTCTCGATGAAAAAGTGCCAAATTTTGAAGTGCTTCCAGCACATTGGTCACTAAAAAGTAATCTCCGTTTTTTTCATCATACGACTCATCGTCGATAACTGCCATCCGAGCTCCTTTTTCAAGCGCTTGTTTGGCAAAGGTGTTTCCGTTGAATTTTTCTCCCGATAAGGCAAAAAACAAACTCTCTTTTACATCGCCTCTCGAATCAGTTGTGATTTTTGATGTGGCGAGGTAGTGTTGGTATAATTCCTGAATTATCTTCATGGTAATAAAAAAACCCCACTCTGTGGAGAGTGGGGCAAAGATACTTTTTATTTCTACTAATTTCCACCTGGTAGCGGACTTCCTACGCGAATCATAGCACATCGAAAACCGATGGTAGATGCTGATTCATCTTCATTAAGGAAACGTCTTGTTCCGGGGCTGATGTAATATACTCCATCATTCCAAGAACCCCCTTTAACCACGCGTGCTTTGTCGCTGATCAAAGTTGTTTCACCATAATCGTACATTCCTTTGTCGTTAGCCACTGTTTCCTCGCCATCGAGCCAGTCAGCTCTAATGGTTGACTGATAGTCACCATCACGGTAGTTAACATTGTTTGCCTTGCGGTAATTTTTTCTGGTAGCTGCTTCTTCAGCAGTTATGTCTTCATATACGATGCGTCCCAATGAATCTTTGGGCGCAATACTACCATCAATATCTTTTTTTACGTTGGTAAAAATATTACCACGATAAGGGTTAAAGTCGGAAACAAATTCTGGTGTCATTGGGCGATAAACGTCAAGAACCCATTCACTAACATTACCTCCCATGTTGTAGATACCGTAATCGTTTGGCCAGTAGGATCCAACAGCATTTGGAATACTTGCGCCATCATTTAGATTTCCTGCAACACCCATGTAATCACCGCTACCAATTTTAAAGTTGGCAACAAAGCTTCCATAATATTTCGTTTCATCGGTACGAACGCCAGATCCATTCCAAGGGTATTCTCTTCTTTCTACAACGCGGTTATAAAGTGTGTTTCCTATCAATCCTAATGCTGCAAATTCCCATTCAGCTTCAGTAGGAAGCCGGTAGTTAGGAAGCAAAAGTCCATCTTCGAAACGTACGCTACGTACACCAGTTCCAGTTGGGTCTAAGTCTTCTTTTCCTTCTTTTACTAGACCTTCGTATTGTCCGGCTAAGTAAGCATCTGTATTGAAATTGTTTTCATCTTTTTGATCTGGGTCGAAGTCGAGAATCCCGGCATCTATTAGCAACCCTTCATTCACACGGTCGCTTCTCCATGAAGCATAATCGTTTGCTTGCAACCAGCTAACACCTACCACAGGATAATCCTGATAAGCAGGATGTCTGAAATAAGTTTGAACAAGAGGCTCATTGTAAGCCAAGCGATCGCGCCATACCAATGTGTCTGGCAAAGCTTGTTGCACTACTAGAGGGAAACTTTCTCCATATACCCTATTTAACCAAAAAATATACTCACGATAGGCCAGATTACTGACTTCTGTTTGGTCGATATAAAAACTGCTTACGGTTACTTTTCTTGGGGTATTGTCCCATTCATAATAAGGGGTTTCGGCAGTCGCTCCCATGGTAAAGGTACCCCCTTCGATAAGCACCAGACCGGGACCGGTAATCTGTTGCGTGGCACTAGCCACTTCAAAACCTCCGTTTTTTGGATTATTAAACTCCCAACCTGTGGTGCGCGAGCGCTCTTTGGGGCCACATGAAGTCGACACAACAGCCAATCCGGCTAATCCGACAAAGGTTAAAAACAACTTGTTAACTTTAAACATTTTAGTTTGATTTTTTTAAACTGTTTCGATGATAACTAAAAAGTAGGTGAATTTATTGCCCTAATTCGACGGCGGGCACTTTCTTTGTATAAGCAAAAATCCCAGGCAAATGATATCTCGTGAGCGCCGCCTGCTTTACCGCCCATTTCTGAAACGGTGAAATCGTAGCTATAACCAATTCTTATATTATTAAATGTCAGTCCGATGAGTGCAACTGCAGCATCCGGATTTTCAAAATTATGCCTAAACCAGCCTCCGACAACAAACGGATATTTATTAACATATAATCCAGCATTTAACTGATGAAACTCGTCCTGTTGCATGTAGAGTATGTTG
>CAYWNI010000357.1:0-3309 GCA_964459525.1 uncultured Lentimicrobiaceae bacterium
ACTTCATGGTTTGGAAAAACCGTTTCCAGTAAAGCACCACTACCGAAAGTATAGCGCCAAACTGAATATTGATGATAAAAGCCTGCACGAAGTCGTTGCTTTTCATGCCCATGATTCCCTCGGTAAGAATCATATGGCCTGTAGAGGATACGGGTAAAAATTCGGTAATGCCTTCAACTATCGCCAGAATAAGCGCTTCAAACCATGTCATATTTTTATAAAATTAAATGATTGCAATGGGTTTTCACTATGCTACCTGCGGTTCTTCTTCCGACTTCGGACGGTACATAATGGCTACTATTTCAATAACATATCCCAACAGAATGAGTATCGGTGAAAGGGTCCACCGGCTAAAACTAAACACCTCTTCATTAAATACATTTGGATCGGTTGTGCCTCCTCCAATCATCAACAAAAAGCCGACAATCAGGACTACCAGACCTGTAATCAACAGCAGGTAATTCACTTTTTGAAAGGCAAAACCCCTAATTTCCTCCTTGCCGGTATTTTTATTTGTGTTTGTTGCCATGATTTTTTTTGCCAAAAATAGTAGAAATACCTTTTAGTTAGGGGTTTTAAACTGTGTTTTGTCAATTATGGCGTCTTAAAGGTTGTTAAAAACCATTTGGTTTCTAAACATAAAACTGCTCCGACTTCATTTTTAAATACCTCGAAACAGCCATGTAGGTGGAGAAAAAAGTAATGAGCACGCCTGTTAGCACGATAAAAAAATAGAGGTAAAAACGCGTTTCGGGGCTGGTTAGCACCTCTAATTCAGGCACCTGCGAAATAATGCCTTTCATGGCTAAATACAACAACAGGCTGGCCACAATGGCACTAAGAGCTCCCTGCGCCATTCCTAAAAACAAAAACGGACGCCTGATAAAGCCTTCGGTAGCGCCAACAAGCTGCATTGTTCTGATAATAAAACGCTTTGAAAATACCGACAACCGGATGGTGTTGTTTATTAGCGCCAGCGCGATAACAAACAACAACACGCTAAAGGCCACGAGGATAATAGATATTTTTTGCAGGTTGGTGTTAATCAGGTTAACCATCGACTTTTGATAATACACCTCCTTAACGGCCTGGTTTGCGAGCACTTCTTGCTCAATTTTGGCGATGCTGTCGCCGTTAGCCCAAGCAGCCTTAAACCGCACGTCGATGGAGGGCAAAAGCGGGTTGTCGGACTCTCCCATAAACCCGGTAAACTCCTCCCCCAGTAAGTCGGTGAGTCGTTTGGTGGCTTCTTCTTTGGTAATGTAACGTGTTGATTTTACAAACGGTTTTGTGTCGAGTGTTTTCTGCAATTGTAGGATTTCGGCTTCTTTGGTTTGATCGGACATAATAATTTCAAAACCAATATTTTCGAGTATGTAATTTGAAAGATTTTGCGCGTGAAGCAGAATCATCCCCAAAAAACCAAGGGTAAAAAGCACCAAGGTTATGCTTATTCCGGAAGTGAGGTAAGCACTGCTGATACGCCGCTGTTGATTGCTGTTATTTTTGGTAGCCATATTGGGTGCTAAAGTAATAAAAATCGTGAATCGTGAATCGTTGATCGTTGATCGATAGCTTGACTGCCGGAGGTAGTTCGATATTCCACCGTGTTTTCTTCTTGAACGCTAAACACCGATTAACGATTTAAGAAGGCTGAAGTGGGTATCGCAGAGGATTACCTACAAGTCTGAAAAAAAACCGAGAATATGAATACAATTAAAGAAGTGCTGAAAAAGAAAGAATTGGTAAATGCGGTTTGTCGAGCAGCTTCGCAAAGGTACATATACCAACCTAATTTAGCGATGTATGTATGCTTTTCACAAAGAGTAATGGAGAAATATTGGTAATATTACACATAGAGAAACGTTAAATGCAATCCCCCTACGAGAAAAATTCTCGCTGAATATTTTAGCTAACGTCGGGAGAAAAGACTTGAAAACAGTGAAAAAATGAAATATTATAAGAAATATAAACAATTGAAAATCAAAGACTAATTTTGTCGTTAGTTGCAATTTAAAAAATTGTATATTTACAAGGATAATTAATTTAAGAAGATTTATCATGAAAGATAGTGACTACACTAAAGAACAGCTCATTAATGAACTAAACGAGTTACGTGAATTCAATAAAAAGCTAAAGGAGGAAAACCTTGTTCAGCAGGATGGTCTTTTAAATGGTGTTTTGAATTCTTTAAACTATCCTTTTTATGTTATTGATGCCGATAATTATGCAATAAAATTAGCCAATTCAGCTAGTGGAATAAAAAATGCTACAAATACAGATAAAACAACCTGTTATCAATTAACCCACAAAACGAATAAACCTTGCAGTGGGAGAGAACATCCTTGCCCCTTAAAGCTGGTTAAGGAAACAGGAAAACCTACTATGGTTGAGCATATTCATCTCGATGAAACCGGGAATGAAAAATATGTAGAATTACATGCCTTTCCAATTTTAAACAAGCAAGGTAAAATAGCTCAAATCTTAGAATATTCA
This sequence comes from uncultured Lentimicrobiaceae bacterium, assembly GCA_964459525.1. Lineage (GTDB taxonomy): Bacteria > Bacteroidota > Bacteroidia > Bacteroidales > F082 > UBA6244. The sequence continues at coordinate 2,497 of CAYWNI010000357.1, forward strand.
ATAGATATCACTGAGCGTAGACTTACAGAGTTTACGATGCAAAAAAGTGTAGCTGATTTAAAATTACTAAAACAGTTAACGTCTGAAATGCTTTTACTGCCGGATTTAGATAGTGTATATAAATTTATTGTCGAGACGCTGCAAAAACACCTTTCAAACACAATTGTTCTGTACCTTTCGATAAATGAATCCAATAATCAAACAAAAATTGAAGTCATTTCAGGTTTGGAAAACAGGCTTTTAAAGAAAGTCATAAATATCTCAGAATTTAATCCAATAGGGAAAAACTATATACTCAATGAGACACTTAAAACTTATTTCAAATCAGGAGATTTTGTTGAATTTAAAAGTAATTTAATTAAATTTTCGGGTTCAGGATTTCCTGCCATGGCAGCAAGTGCCATCGAAAAATTATTAGGCTTACATAAGATCTATACTATCGGCATTAATGAAAAGGATCATTTGTTGGGTTCTATTCATTTCTTAACATTTAATAAACAAGAGATTACAGATAGCAACGTTATTGAATCCTTTGTTCGAGAAGCGGGATTAATTGTGCAGAAGAAAAAGATTCTAGAAGAATTACATGATAGCGAGCAACAGTTTAAAACGTTTTTTAATAAAGCTGCCGATGCTATATTTATAGCCGATATTGAAACTGGTATAATTGTCGATGCCAATAAAGCAGCATCACAATTATTGCAACGACCTATTGATAAAATTGTTGGGTTACACCAAACAAAATTGCATCCGGAAGATAATACTGAATATTCAAGTAACACTTTTTCAGACCATAAACACGAACTACAAGAA
>CAYWNI010000358.1:0-3297 GCA_964459525.1 uncultured Lentimicrobiaceae bacterium
TGATAGACTTTTTTTAGATAGGGATTTTGTTTTGGCGGTAGAGAGTAAACTTTTTTTAATTTCGTGGCAAACTTGATTAAAAAATGATTGGAACTCTTGTTAATGCTGGTGCTGTTATTGTTGGCGGTTTTGTGGGGTTGATGTTCAGCGGACGGTTGCCAGAGCGTTACATAAGTATTTTTTTCCAAGCGATTGGCTTGTTTACTCTGTATTTGGGGGTTTCGCTTGCTTTAAAGGCAGAACAGGTTTTTTATGTGGTTTTGTCGTTAATCATTGGTTCTTTGTTGGGCGAGGCTATGGGTCTTGAAAAAAGGATGGAAAGTTTTAGCGAATGGCTTAAGGCAAAATTCAAACTAAAAGGAGACCGGTTTACGGAAGGTTTACTTACTGCTTTTTTATTGTACTGTATGGGATCGCTCACCGTTTTGGGCGCAGTTACTGAAGGTATGGGAGGTGGTTCAGACATTCTCTTGCTTAAATCGCTGATGGATGGCGTTTCTTCAATCGCATTGGCTTCGGCTATGGGAATAGGGGTTGTGTTTTCTGCCGTTCCATTGATCATCTATCAAGGTGGGCTTACTCTATTCTCGATGCTGCTTGGTGATTTTATTCCTTTGGAAATAATCACAGACATGTCGGCAGTGGGAGGTATCTTACTTATAGGATTGAGCCTCACTATTTTGGAAATAAAAAAGATCAGGGTGATAAATATGCTGCCAGCATTAGTGATAGTGGTTTTGGCGTTGTTATTGTTGCCTAGCATGTAGTTGTTTTTGCGATATAAATCAATGTCGTTATAATTTTGTAAACTCTTTCTAAATTACGTTTTCAGTTTATTTGGTCGCACCGATTACCATTATTTACTTAACTTAGCCCCATTATTTTTTTTAAATACTTAGTCATGGAAAATAACAAGAATATAGACTGGAAAAATCTTCCGTTTGGTTATTTTAAAACTGATTATAACGTAAGATGTTATAACAAAAATGGGCAATGGGGAGCTTTAGAAGTTAGCTCTTCTGAGTATGTTCCGATGCATATTGCCGCTACAGCACTGCACTACGGACAGGAAGCCTTTGAGGGCTTAAAAGCTTACCGTGGAAAAGACGGGAAAGTGAGACTGTTCAGGTGGGAAGAAAACGCACGTAGGATGCGCCGTTCAGCCGACGGAATTATGATGGCTGAGGTGCCGGATAAATTGTTTTTTGAAGCCATCACCAAAGCCATCGAACTCAACAAGGATTATATACCACCTTATGGAACTGGGGCTTCACTTTATTTGCGTCCACTTTTGATTGGAAGCGGCCCTCAGGTTGGAGTTAAACCTGCCGCGGAGTATATGTTCATGGTGTTTGTTACTCCGGTAGGTCCATATTTTAAAGAAGGATTCAAGCCTGTTGAGGTTGAGCTTGTTCGTGATTTTGACCGTGCTGCACCCCAAGGAACAGGAAGTATCAAAGTCGGGGGAAATTATGCTGCCGGTTTGCGCCCCGCACATCGTGCACATCAGGACGGTTTTGCCTCTGTTCTTTTTCTAGATGCTTTAGAGAAAAAATACATTGATGAGGCTGGTCCGGCTAACTTTTTTGGAATAAAGCAAGGCGTTTATGTTACCCCGAAATCTGAAAGTATTCTGCCCTCAATTACAAACATGTCGCTCGAAATCATTGCTGGTGATTTAGGTCTGAAAATAGATAGACGTCGCATACCTTTCGAGGAATTAGAAACCTTTGAGGAAGCTGGGGCATGCGGAACTGCGGCCATTATCAGTCCTATCAAAAGGATTTTCGACCGTGCAAAAAATAAAAGCTATGAATATGGTAGCGTCGCTGGTCCATTTAGCACAAAACTCTATATTACACTGCGAGCTATTCAGGAAGGAGAAATTGAGGATATTCATAACTGGACAACAGTTCTGGAAGGTATATAACCGTTATTTATGAAATTGATGATTGCTGTGCCTTAAAGCCAATCTGCAATAGAGATTTTGTATTACGTGTTTTGATGTTATTGTTTTTGTGAAGCGGGTTAAGCCCGCTTCACTTAATTTTGGCTCGGATTTTTAGGAAACTTTGTCCAGTATTGGTATTCCTCTCCTAATGGTTTTAGCAAACTGCTCCACATTTTTTCCTTTTCCATTGTGAGTATGCTCTGCAATGGCATGTCGGCTACAACCCAGGCGTTATTACTGAGTTCTTTTTTCAATTGGTTCGGTGACCAACCTGAGTATCCCGCGAAGAAATGTATATTTAAAGGTGTGACCTTGCCAAAATGCATGAGCTCTTTTATCATGTCGACGTCACCTCCCCAATACAACCCGCCGCCAATGGCCAATGAATCGTCAATAATATCGCCAAGGGAATGGATGTAAAACAGCGCGTTATGTTCAATGGGCCCACCTAAGTGTAGCTTTCCTTCAAAGTGCGGAAAACCGGGTACTGAATCGTTGAATGACTGGTCGATTGGCTTGTTCACAATAACGCCAAATGAACCTTCATCGTTGTGTTCGGCAAGCAAAACGACCGATCTGCCAAAATAATGATCGCCCATTAGTGGTTCAGAAAGTAACAAGCTTCCGCGTTTAGGTGTTTTTTTATTGCTGTTTATTGTGATGTATTTATCTATGTTCTTCATTTAATTGCATTTTTCAAAACGTTATTGCTCAAAAAAAACGTTTATTTTTACAACAAATTTACAACAAAAAACATACCAAGAGCTTGAAAACCCAACACCGTCAAACAGATTTTGTGAAGCTACGATATGATTATCCGATGTTTGAATACAGGTCGTATGCCTATCGCATCTCATCTGAAGGTCTCCATATTCAGTTTGATTTTTGGCAAAGTGAAGAAATCGTGTTTCATCCCAAATTGTTTATCCCTGCAAATGTTTTTTTGCGATGGGATAGCCTCAGCAATGACCAATTGAATAATTTGGTTTTTCATGTTGGTATGATTGAGCTTATAAGTTACTGGAAGCTAGCCTGTTCACCGAAAGTACTTATTCGCCCGCATAAACTTGATCCTCTGCAAGTGCAGTGGTGGACAAAACTTTACTACCATGGTCTTGGCGAGTTTTTGTTTTTAAACGGTATTGCTATCGAACAAGAAGATTTGATGCAGATTGAGAGTTTTGGTACTCCACTAAATAAGATTATTCAGCAAGTTGATTTTGTCAAAACGCTAGTTCCTGTTGGTGGCGGAAAAGATTCTGTGGTAACCTTGGAATTGTTAAGTGATTCAGATACTGAGGTTTTCCCTCTAGTTATGAACATGAATCCCGCTATGGAAAGAACAA
>CAYWNI010000359.1:0-3288 GCA_964459525.1 uncultured Lentimicrobiaceae bacterium
CGTTATAGCTGTTCCTGCCACTGTAAAAAAATGCAGTATGGCCAACATCATGTATGCAAGCAAAGGAAATGAAAAAGACTACGCCAAAATCAAACTTTTGTTAAAGCTATTTGAAGAATCAAATGTTACCATCTCGGTAGTTCATTTTATGTTAGAAGGTAAATCGACCAAAGATAATTTTATGAACAATCTCGAAGATACTTTTGTAAGAGAATCACTTAACGACCAAGTACATTTCTTTTCGGTTGATGCTGTTAACAAAGAAGAAGCCCTACGCACGTTTACCTTGCATCAAAACACTGATATTATTGCCTTTATCACGCATAAGTCAAACCTGTTTAAATCGCTTTTCAGCAATAACCTCGACAAAAAAGACTTCTTTAAACTGGAATTACCCATGTTGGCTTTGCACGAATAATCACAAGTGATCTTCTTTAATGATAAGGTAAAAGTCAATGCGTTTGCATTGCTTGCAAATATAAAACACTTAGTTTTTGACTAACTGCTTTAGCAGAATACACTTCCATAGAGTTTGCTTTGATAGCTTCCCGATCGAACAAAATACTAACAGTTATTAATTGTTTCATAGCCTCAGCTAGATCTGTTTCACATCCAGGATTAACAAGGATACCATTTGAACTATTTACAATTTCTGAAATACCGCCAACACGTGTAGCAATAACGGGTAATCCGAGCGCAAAACCTTCAATAATGACGACCGGAAGGTTTTCATAATGGCTTGACACAACCAGCGCATCTGCCTGAATCATACAGTCGACCAGCTGCTTGCCCTGTAAGAGCCCTGTAAAACGAACAAATTTATCGTCCAAACCAAGATCTGATGCGTAATCTTTTAATCTTTCAAAATCAACTCCATCTCCCACCAAAACCAATTGAAAATCTAAACCCGCCAATTTAAGCAGCCTGACAGCGCGTAACAAGCCACTAATATTTTTTGATTTATCCTCAAAACAACTCACATGAACAAATGTTTTTTTCACATCAAGTGTTTTTACAGCATCTGACTGATAAAACACAGGATCAACTACGTTAGCTAAAACCTGATAAAAATTGTTTTTTATGTGATGATCATTTTGCATTGCATCGGCCAAATTTTGCGTAACCGTTGTAATTGCAGCGGCTCTTTTTACGCTCAATCGCGTGAGCCATTTCCTCAAAAACCCACTAAAGTCGCCAGTTTTAAGGTACCGCGACCAATGTTCACTAATGATATATGGAGTTCCATTTTTAAACTGATAAAACAAAGCTATCAATGCCAATCGGGTTAAGATATGAACATGATGTAAATCAGGCTGGCCAAGTTTTGAAATAAGAACACGTCTGCCAAGAAAGCAGGCTTTATAAAACTTAATTAGAGAAAGTAATTGCCTTACACCAAATACTTTGCCTTTTGAATTAGGATAGTAAACCCTAACAGCATGAACACCCTTTTCAAGCTGATAATCAACTTCAAACGGAACACTAAAAGAAGTATCAGCAACTGCATGCGCATAGATAACACCCACTTGAGACTGCAATGAACTTGCTTCAGCATGGCGTTGCACAAATAACCCGAACATCGGATCGTATCGGTGAGGATACCAGCGCGCATAATGGAATACAGTTATTTTATTTTTTTTATTTTTCACTGCTTAAAAACTGCTTTACAAAACTAACGGCTTTTTTCAATCTTTCATCTCCTAAACCTTCAATCACATAATAATTGGCATTGATATGCTTGAGTGCGCTTAAATACTTGGCAAATAACCGCTCTCGATCGTTGGGGTTTTGCCTAAGCGGGTCGGGATGCCATGGAATATCAGGAACGCATAATAGGTATAAGTCGTAAATATTCTTATAAAACATATCATTTACCCAGCCCGAACAGCTTCCAAAAACCTCTTCGCTCCATATTTTCGCCACCGTAAAATCAGTGTCACAGAAGATTAATGAATTTGCTTTGCCAAGGAAAAGGTTTTCTCTTTTTAATTGCTCACGGGCAATCTTCTCAATGTCATCAAATTGATAGTTCAGCGCTATGTTTTTCAAATATTCACGAGAATACTCAGGAACCCAAGGTTCATTAAAATAATTTGATAATTGTTCGGCAAGAAAGGATTTGCCTGTCGACTCCGGGCCTGTGATAGCTATTCGCTTAACCATGTTTTGCATGCATTTTTATTTGTCGGCTCCATTCGGCATAACCCATAATAGCTAACACTAGAAAAACACCATATTGAATTCCTGTAAATCCATAACCTTTAATGAAGTAGAGTGGTATAGAAACAATATCACCAATAATCCACAAAGTCCAGTTTTCGAGTTTTTTATTGGCCATGAGCCACATTGCAGCAAAGAAAATTCCCGTTGTAAAGGTGTCGAGGTAGGGTATTGCCATACGAAAATCGGATACATTTCCAGAGGCAAGGTTAGTAAAAGCAAACTTCACGCTCTCGGCAAAACCCAGATTTGGCATCACATCATAATGGCGATACACAACAACTACAAACACCGAAGTAAAAAGGAAAATTCCGACAGCTTTGAGTTTATCTCCAGTATTTGTTCTGCTGATGGCGATATGCCCCTCTTCTTTGCCTAAAACCCGATGCCACATATACCATCCATATACGCTCATCAGTGTATAATAAACATTGATTATTAAATCGCCATAAAGTGCCCACTGCGAAAGTAAATATACATAAATAGCTGTGCTAATTATCCCGGTAGGAAAAACAAGAATGTTTTCTTTTCGGGCATAAAACACACTGATTACACCAAAAAAGGCAGCAATAACTTCGAGCAATATTTGCAAAAAGCCAGCATCTTGATAAGGCTCAACAAGAAAACCAATCAATTCGTTCATAACCTAAACTCGGGGATATTGCTGCAGATCGGCGTTTACAACCTTGAGTATAAAAACAGAATGAAGCAACTCGAACGACTTTTTCATTTCACTTATTATCGCCTCCATAACCAAATCATAAAAGCCAAAAACCTGTGTGCTCATACCATTGGTTACCACATCTATTCCGGAATGTTGGTTTAAACGGAAAATAAAATCCTTAATTGGAGGAATAAACTCATCCTTAAGCGGATAATAGCTGATGTCAACAGAAATATTCATTTTCATTTTTTTAAACAAAAGCAAAGGTAGTAGTTTTATAATTTATATTTTTGTTAAAAAAAGAAGTATGACAAAACAATTTTTGGTAACCGCGAGTGTAATGGGTACAACAACAATATTAGCCGGAGCTGTTGGCGCACTTGTTTTGGAAGGCAACATCAGCC
>CAYWNI010000360.1:0-3270 GCA_964459525.1 uncultured Lentimicrobiaceae bacterium
TAAAAGGGGCATATATTATCAAATGCGATGATTTTAAGAAAGATAGAGATGGCAACATCACTGAAATATATTGTACTTATGACGTTGACTCAAAAAGTGGTGCCGAAGGTGCACAACGAAAGGTAAAAGGAACGCTACATTGGGTTTCGTCGGTGCATGCCATTGATGCTGAGGTGCGGCTTTACGATCGACTTTTTCTTGATGAGGATCCGGCAGGGCATAAAGAAAAAGATTTTAAGGAGTTCATTAACCCGGATTCACTCACGGTGATACAGCATGCGAAAGTAGAACCTTGGTTGCAGCGTGCCCAGTCTGGCGACAAATACCAGTTTCAGCGGCTGGGGTATTTTGCTGTCGACAAGGATAGTACAGCCGAACATTTGGTTTTTAATCGGACAGTTACCCTACGCGACAACTGGTCGAAAAACAAATCATAGTATTGAATGTCAAAGAGGTGCAAAAAGTGGTATTTTTTTTGAAAAAATCTGGAGTTAAACTTGTTCCCTATTCACCAAAAACTTTACCTTTGCGCCCTCATCTGCCTTTTGGTAGATAAATTGCCTGATGGTGTAATTGGCAACACGTCTGACTCTGAATCAGAAGAGTCTAGGTTCGACCCCTAGTCAGGCAACAAACCCTTGAATTTCAAGGGTTTTTTTTATGGCTGGGTTTTTGGATTGGCTACTGGAAGTGGTTTCAAGACGGCACAAAAATCATTCACACCAACCCATGCGCCAATCAAAAAATAATATACCTTTGTCACAACTTCGTATGTTATGACAGTCAGTTACTTAAACGATCACCTCTCGCATCAGTCCGGTAAGGGGCTTTACGAATGCTGGATGTTTTGAGCTCCTTTGCGTTGCTCTGGGCATAGCACCTGTTGCCCGTATTTTCATTCAATCTTATTTTTCAAATTTCCTCAACACACATATTTCCGATGGAAGGAATTATTTTCGACATCAAACGAATGGCCTTGCACGATGGCCCCGGAATACGGCAAACCGTATTTTTCAAAGGCTGTCCGCTGCGTTGTTTGTGGTGCCATAACCCCGAAAGTTGCTCCAAAGAAATTACCGACATCGAAATAAGCGAGAAAATGGACGGAAAGCTCCTGAAAAAGAAACAAACCATCGGGAGAATGGTGAACGCCAATGACCTGATGAGAGAACTATTGCGCGACACCCTTGTTTACGAAGAAAGCGGCGGCGGTGTAACGTTTTCGGGAGGCGAGCCGCTAATGCAACCTGATTTTCTGCTTCAGGTGTTAAGGCTTTGCAAAAAAAATGAAATCAATACCTGCATTGATACAACAGGATATACCGCTGTTGATAATTTGCAAAAAGTAATTCCTTACACCGATCTGTTCCTGTACGACCTAAAGCATCCACAAACCGACGATCATCGAAAATACACTGGTGTGGGGAATGAGCTCATTTTACAGAATCTGCATTTTTTGGATAATCATGACGCTAAAATTAGAATCAGAATACCCCTCCTGCCAACCATTAACGATAGCGAAACCGATTTGCTGGCAACAATAAACATCCTCAGCAAACTAAAACGGAAATACCCTGTCGATTTGCTTCCCTACCATAAAATTGGAAACCACAAATACTCTCGCTTTCAATTACCTTTCCAGATGCCTGAAATTGAAGAGCCTACAACAGAATTGTTACAACAGGTTAAACATTTTTTTGAGCAACATGGCCATACAACGACTATTGGCGGATAATTATAAACTTAGCAATACCAAAAATATGAACACACGCATTGCTCAACTTCGTGAACAAAGTCTAAACGCTGTTCCTTCGCTTTCAGAAGAACGAAGTGTATTGGTTACAGCCTATTATAAAAGCAAAGAATCCCAGCAGGTTTCTGCGCCTGTGCGTCGGGCGGGGGCATTTTATCATTTTTTGAAACATAAATCGCTTTTTTACCAAACAGGCGAGTTGATTTTTGGCGAGCGTGGCCCACAACCCAATGCCGTGCCTACTTATCCTGAAATTACCCTCCACAGCCTGAACGATTTGGAAATTCTCCACAACCGCGAAAAAGTCTCCTATAAGAGCGATGCAAAAATGCGCCAGGTGTATGCCGATGAAATTATTCCGTTTTGGGATGGCAGCTCCAACCGCGATAAAATATTTAACAACATGGAAACCGGCTGGAAGGAGGCCTACGAGGCGGGTATTTTTACCGAATTTCAGGAACAACGCGCTCCGGGTCATACCGTGTTGGGTGAAAAAATGTTTAAAAAGGGTTTTTTGGAACTAAAACAAGAAATAGCCGAAGCCCAACAAAACCTCGATTACTATAACGACAGCCAAGCCTTTGTAAAAAACGAAGAGCTCAAAGCCATGGACATGGCCGCCGATGCCATTATCATGTTTGCCGACAGGTATAGAGAATTATTTGAACGGTTGGCTGCAGCAGAAACCGACAAAAAACAAAAAGACGAACTCACCTTGCTGGCACAAATTTGCGAACGCGTTCCGGCGAATGCCCCAACAACCTTTCATGAAGCGCTTCAGTATTATTGGTTTATCCATTTGGGTGTTATTTCTGAGGTAAATCCCTGGGATAGTTTTAATCCTGGACGACTCGACCAGCACTTGTTTCCATTTTATGCGCGTGAATTAGCTGTAGGAACACTTTCGGAAGAACGAGCCCGTGAGCTGCTTTCTTGTTTTTGGATAAAGTTTAACAACCATCCTGCGCCACCAAAAATTGGCGTAACAGCCAAGGAAAGTAGTACGTATACCGATTTTGCCCTAATTAATCTGGGAGGCGTAAAAGCCGATGGAAGCGATGCTGTAAATGAACTAACCTATGTGATTCTTGATGTAATTGAAGCAATGCGCTTGCTTCAGCCCAGCTCCATGATTCAGGTGAGCAAGAAAAACCCCGATCGGTTTATCCGGCGTGCGGCTAAAATTGTTGGCACAGGATTCGGGCAGCCTTCTATTTTTAATACCGATGCCATTGTCCAAGAGTTGCTAAATCAGGGCAAAAGCCTTGAAGATGCCCGCAATGGAGGAGCCAGCGGTTGTGTCGAAACGGGTGCGTTTGGCACAGAAAGTTACATTCTTACCGGTTATTTTAACTTGGTTAAAGTGCTCGAAATAACCCTGTATAATGGCGTGGATCCCATTTCCGGAAAAAAAATCGGAATTGAAACAGGTGATCCTGAAAATTGGACTTCTTTCGATCAACTTATGGAGGCTTTTGAAAAGCAATTGCTCCATTTTATCGACATAAAAATAAAAG
>CAYWNI010000361.1:0-3269 GCA_964459525.1 uncultured Lentimicrobiaceae bacterium
GGTTACAACGAAACCGGCTCCAACAAACTCTACATTGAAAATTCCAACTCGGCCATGCCCTTAATTTATGGCGAATTTGACAATGATCTGGTGCGCATCAACGGCGATTTGGACATCACGGGGTCCGTTAGTGGCATGGCCATCAACGACCTGAGTGATGCCATTACCGACAACACCAGTGTGTTTTTGGGAAATGGATCGGGCGATTCGGACGATGGCAGCAATAACAACAATGTGGGGGTAGGCATCGCAGCCCTCTATTTGAATGTTAACGGAACTAATAATGTGGCCGTGGGTTCCGGTTCGATGGTGAATATAAACGGGTCGGATAATGTAGCTGTTGGATCGGATGCGATGTACTTATACGAAGAAGGGAGCGGAAATACGGTTATTGGAAAAGAAGCCCTTCGAAACAGTTACCTGGGCGATTACAATACTGCCGTAGGATATCAAACAATGTTTATGTCGCCACAAACCAGTTACAATGATGCTTTTGGGGCTTATGCCATGCGTAGCCTGAACAACGGAACCGAAAACGCGGCCTTTGGATATCAATCGCTAACCAGCAACGTGAGTGGAAGCCACAATACCGCCATGGGTCATCAAGCGTTGACGGCCAACACGGCCAGTGACAATACTGCCTTCGGTACTTCGGCTCTGGCAGCCAACACTTCCGGCTCAGGAAATGTAGCCATGGGATACCAGGCCTTGCTCAATTCAACTACCAACAGCGGACTTACTGCGGTGGGATACAAAGCGTTAAGCAGTAACAACAGTGCCGGATTGTACAATACCGCCTTTGGCTACGAAGCATTGACCGATGTTACCGGGGCCGACAACAACACGGCTGTGGGTTATCAATCGTTGAATACGGCCACCACTGGTAGCGACAATACTGCTGTAGGTTTTCAAGCCCTTAGTGCCAACAACGCCTCTCGAAATATAGCCATTGGGGTAAGTGCTCTTACCACCAACTATTCCGGATACGACAATGTAGCCGTTGGTTATCAGGCTCTTCATCTATCATCGGCCCAATCAGGTTTGGTGGCCATTGGTTCGGGAGCACTTAAAAATAATAGCTCATCAGGAATGGGCAATACAGCTGTAGGTTTTGAGGCTCTTACCGACAATACAGGAGGTGATTACAATACTGCCATCGGGTATTCGGCCTTGAACTCATCAGTTACCGGTACCTACAACGTGGCCATTGGATACAATGCCTTGCCGGTAAGTACCACCGCCAACAGCAATGTGGCCATTGGTTACAACACGCTATCTCTTCTGGATGCAGATGCCTATAATGTGGCCATCGGGCATGAAGCCTCCAAAGTGTTGAATGGTGGTACGGGCAATACTGCGGTGGGATATCACGCCATGCAATATGCTACAACAGCGGAGAATTGTGTGGGTATTGGTGTAAATGCAGGACCGGCCAGCTATGCCACTACGGTCTCCAAATCCAGCGCTATTGGTTATTATGCAGCCAATACTGCTGATAACCAGGTGCGTTTGGGCAGTACTTCAACCTCTTCCATTGGGGGTTATGTCAACTGGACCAATGTGAGTGATGAGCGGTTTAAGTCGAATGTAAGAGATGATATACCAGGTCTGGACTTTATTTTAAAACTGCGTCCCGTGAGTTATAACCTGGAGGTGGATAAAATAAACAACTTTTTGGGTTTTAAATACGAAGGGAATGATTCCAAATCAATGGAGGAAAAATCAGCCGTCCGCCAAAGCGGGTTTATTGCTCAGGAAGTGGAGCAGGCAGCCCAACAGTTGGGCTATGAATTTAGTGGCGTAGATGCACCCAAAAACGAGCACGATCATTATGGCTTGCGTTATGCCGAATTTGTAATGCCTTTGGTAAAAGCCATGCAAGAACAACAACAAATGATCGAAGAAATGACTAATAAAATTGAAAATCTGGAGAAGGAAATTCAAGAATTAAAAAGTAAATAAACCAAAAGGTAGGATGTTTGGTTACGCCCGCCCTGGTTTCCTTATAGGAAATCAGGCGGGTTTTTTTATTTCTTTCGGTTTTTAATTTTACTCCTAATTGACTAGCTTTGCCTTGACAATCAAATTTTTGTAAAAAGCGATCAGATGAATACTACTCAAAGTCTGTTGGAGGGAGTAATAGTCATGCTGGCTATTATTTCGATCATTGTTCTGCTTAAAAAACTGGCTGTTTTAAAAAAGGAGGACAGCCTTTTATTCAGCCGGATTGTGTTGCAAATCACTTTGCCGGCTGTTATATTTTCATCACTGGCTGTTAGAGAGTTTGATAACCGATTTTTAATTATGGCCGCCATCATGGGTGGTGTAGAAATAACAATGATGCTATTGGCCTGGACGGTGGCTACCTTACTTAAATTTAAAAAGGCCGAAAAGGGTGCGCTGATTTTGGTGAGCGCCTTTGGCATGACCACCATGCTGGGCTATCCCATTATCCAACAGGTATTTCCGGGAAGTGCGCAGGCCATGGAAGAGGCGGTGGTCACCAGCGAATTTGGTGTGGGTCTTCTTCTGTTTATTTTCGGCCCGCTCATTGCCATGTATTATGGCGACTCGGAGATGGAAGGCAAAGCCATCACTCAATCGGTGAAAAAATTCTTCCTTTCCCCCATCTTTTTTTCGCTGGTGGCGGGGATTGGGGTTTCTTTTTTGAAAATCGATCACAGCAACCAGATGTTTTCCGTGTTTCTGAGGATTTTTAAACTTATCGGAAGTGCCAATTTGCTCATGGTGGCCATCACCATCGGACTGATTATCGAACTAAAATTTACCCACACGGTTTTTCTGTTTGTGGGACTGGCCATTGTCATGAAATTGATCATCAAACCCCTGTTGGCTTATTGGCTATGCACAGGTAACGACCTCACCGAAATGATGCGACAGGTTGTTTTCATCGAAACCGAATTGAAAAAATACTTGCAGGACACAAAATATGGAAGCAAGATAAAATAGTTTTTTTAATATTTTAGTTGTAAATTTATTTAATAAGTTTAGAATAATCTTTAACAATTATTTTTTGTATCCTCCCTTCATTAATGATTTACTTGGGAAGCTTGAGAAAGGGGTTCTAATTATGTCAGGGAAAAAATTACTTTTAATTATTCAGACAGGGTAGGGAAAATGTTTTGATTTGCTTTAGATATGTCAAAGCCATAGAAAGATGTGATGATAAGCGCGCTGTTACTGTTATTTCGGTTTAATTATTATGTTCTTTCTGGAGAGGAAAATGGATCTTATTCTAATTCTAATTC
>CAYWNI010000362.1:0-3248 GCA_964459525.1 uncultured Lentimicrobiaceae bacterium
CGCGTGTCTCAAAATCAAGTTTTCTCCATTCAAGGTATGCTTCATGATTTAAATTCAGCAATTCATTAACCTCATTATGATTCAACAATTTGTATTCTTGAATTTTCTGGCGTGTGTAAGGATTTACCGTAGTAATTATCATGTCGGGTGTAGTGTTATTTGACAAAAATAATCGTTTTTGGTAGATAATTTCTACTTTTACCATCCCAATTGGCCGTGAGTATGATTGGTTGGTTGTTTTGAAATCTTTATAATTAAATCCTTTGCAATAAGAAAATGATAAAAGCAAATCTCCTGATGCTGGTATTGGCGTTTTTAACAACATCGCTCTACACACAAAATCAAACACAATTTCCGCTCGAAATATCCAGAGCCTACAAAGATGGTAGTCGTTCAACATCAGGACTTCCAGGCTTTAAGTATTGGCAAAATCATGCCAATTATCAAATTAAAGTTAATGTAGATGTATCCAAAAGTTTGATTTCGGGCAGCGAAAAAATTACCTATTTTAACTTTAGTCCTGACACGCTTGAAAAGGTTGTGCTACGGCTTTATCCCGATCTCTTTAAAAAGGGAAATGCACGTTCTTGGTCTATTGGAGACGCCGATTTGACGGACGGAACAACGGTTGAGAATTTGAAAATTAATGGATTAAATATTGAAGTTGCTGGCAAAGAGGTTTCAAGAACAACGACCAATATGCACATTAAACTCAGCCAGGGTGTTATGCCAGGCGATAGTATTATCATGGAAATTGACTGGTCATTTTTGGTGCCTGCCACCCGGCAGGTGCGGATGGGAAAATTTGGAGAGAATATCCTTTTTGCCGGTTATTGGTATCCGCAAGTGGCTGTTTACGATGATATTGATGGCTGGGATGAGCTTGAATATCTTGGAACTGTTGAGTTTTATAATGATTTCAATAATTACGATGTCACGGTAACTGTTCCTGATGATTATAAAGTTTGGGCAACGGGTTCGCTTCAGAACATTCAGAATATCTATACTCCGCGTATTTTAAAGCAACTCGACATCGCACGCAATAACAGTGAAATAGTTTTGTTTTTTACTGCCGACGATTGTAGGAAAAACCGCGTGTTGAAGTATGGTTTTAACAATGAGTGGCGTTTTCTTGCCCAAGATGTACCCGACTTTACATTTGGTTTGGCCAAGGAGGTCAATTGGCAGGGGAGCTTTGTAACTGTGGATAGTTTAAACAGTCGTCAGGTGCTTGTGGATGCTGTGTATCCCGATTCATCTGTCACTTTTCAGCATACTGCCGAGTGGGCAGCGACTACAGTCAAACTCATGTCGTTCGATTTTCCGGGTGTCCCGTTTCCATACGAGCACATGACCACTTTTAGTAATGGCCGACATACAGGAGGTATGGAGTCGCCGATGATGGCCTTAAATGGTGATCCGCTGAATGAGGCACAGGCAATTGGCCTTGTTTACCATGAAATTAGTCATACTTATTTCCCGTTTTTTATGGGTGCGAATGAGCGTAAGTATGCCTGGATGGACGAAGGCTGGGCGGCCTACACCACCAATGAAATCATGCAAAAACTCGATCCTGAATACCATTATTTTGAACGGTTGGTGGAAGCATTTGAAGGTATTAATGGCCGTGAACGGGAAGTGCCATTGATGTATCTGAGCTATCAGATTGTTGATTATCGAAGCTATCGGGTACATGCCTACAACAGGTCGGCGATGGCGCTTGCTTTTTTGCGCGATGCGCTTGGTGATGAATTGTTTACGATTGCCTTTCAGCAGTTTATCTACGATTGGCAAGGACTTCACCCCATTCCATACGATTACTTTAATTCATTTATGCAAACTACAGGTCAGGATTTGTGGTGGTATTTTAAGCCTTGGTATTTTGATCGGGCGCAAGCCGATCTGGGATTGAAAAAAGTTACACTCGACAATAAAATTGTAATTGAAAACATCGGAGGTTTGCCTCTGCCTGTTGAGCTTACCGTGTTTTTTAATGATGGAACGGAAGAAAAAGTGTGCCAGCATACCGGAATCTGGGCTACACAGCGCAAGGCAGTGGTTTTGCAGGTAGATCCAACACGGGAAATCAACAAAGTCGTACTGGGGTCTGATAATATTCCCGACATTAATACCGAAAACAACACCATGATTATAAGTAAGCAGGATGCAACGGATTGATCCTGATTCGTGTCAAAATCATTAACTAACTTGAGAAAAAATATGAAACGAATACTTTTACTAATTTTTGTGCTGGTGTTTTCATCAGCTTTTTTGGAAGCTCAAATCGCACCTTCTAAATACTACATCCAGTTTACAGATAAGGCCAATTCACCATTTTCTATTGACCAACCTGAAGCATTTTTATCGCAGCGCGCTATCGATCGCAGGGCAAAATACAGTATAGCTATTGCCGACGAGGATTTGCCTGTAAACCCTGACTATTTATTGGGTATTGCCGCTACTGGTGCTACCTTGTTAAATGCTACCAAATGGATGAATGGAGTTACTGTATTTACCGAAGAACAATCTGTTTTGGATGCTATTATAGCGTTGCCCTATGTGGAAAACATGGTTAAGCTTGCTGAATACCCGCACAGTTTAGTTCAAAAGGATTTCTTTAAAAATGAATCTGTTGAGAAGATTGATGGATTGCCCTCTGTTAAAGATGGTAAGTTGCTTTCAATGGAATATGGCGGTGCTGGTCCGCAGATTACCCAGATAAACGGTGTGGTTGTTCACGACCGTGGTTTTATGGGCGAAGGCATGCTTATCGCGGTGCTTGATGGTGGTTTTTCTGGAACAGATGTTCATCCCTTTTTTGATAGTCTGCGGGCTAACAACCGGATTGTAGCCACTAAAGATTTTGTAAACTTGGGAGGAAGTGTTTATACTGACAGTGGTCATGGTAATTCTGTGTTGTCCACGATGGCTGCATTTTTGCCGGGCCAAATGATTGGAACTGCTCCTTTGGCAAGTTACTTGTTGCTCAGGTCTGAGGATGTAGCTACCGAAAATATTATTGAAGAATACAACTGGGTGTCGGCAGCTGAGTATGCTGATAGTGCTGGTGCTGATGTGATAAACAGCTCGTTGGGTTATGTCGACTTTGACAATCCAGCTTTTGATCACACTTATGAGGATATGGATGGAATAACAAACGTTGCTACACGTGGAGCGGATAAAGCTGTCTCGAAGGGCATCATGGTGGTTAACAGTGCAGGAAATTCTGGCAATAGCACGACATTTCC
>CAYWNI010000363.1:0-3225 GCA_964459525.1 uncultured Lentimicrobiaceae bacterium
TTTTTAAACCTCCTCGTTAAGAAGGAGTATTTCGTTTTGGGAGTGCAAAAGTAGACATGTTTTTTGATATAACAAGACGTTTTTAATAAAATAATTGTTTTATTTTTTAATATGCTTGTTTTCATTAAATTACAAGAATAAATAATTGGCAAATAATCTAACGACGACTCTTTAGGTAGCAAAAACCGTTACAAACATTAGAGATTTCTTTTTTAAAAAAAGCTTTTTAAATAAAGGAGCCTCCTGATTAGAAATATCAGAAGGCTCCTCTTACGACAGATAAAAGTATGTCTATCGACTATATTTGAAATCTTTTCCTGGAAAATAGGCTGTTTCCCCAAGCATTTCTTCAATTCTTAATAACTGATTGTATTTAGCTATTCTGTCAGTTCTACTGGCGGATCCCGTTTTGATTTGACCTGTATTGAGTGCAACAGCTAAATCAGCAATAGTAACATCTTCAGTTTCACCTGAGCGGTGACTCATAACGGAAGTATAACTATTCCGTGTTGCAAGGTTAACAGCTTCGATAGTCTCGGTAAGTGTACCAATTTGGTTTACCTTAATAAGTATAGAGTTAGCCACGCCTTTCTTGATACCTTCACTAAGACGAGCAGTATTGGTAACAAACAAGTCATCACCTACCAACTGAATCCGGTCGCCCATTTTTTCTGTCATAAGCTTCCATCCATTCCAGTCGTCTTCAGCCATACCATCTTCAATTGAGATAATCGGATACTTTTTTGCCCAATTATCCCAGTAATCTACCATTTGAGCAGGGGTTAGTTTTTCACCAGTAGACCATTTAAGGTGATAAACATTTTCATCTGAAAGATAATACTCAGACGATGCAGGATCGAGCGCAATATAAATATCTTCGCCAGCTCTATATCCAGCTTTATCAACAGCTTCAAGTATAACCTTGATAGCCTCTTCGTTAGATTTTAAGTTAGGAGCAAATCCACCTTCATCGCCAACATTGGTAGAGTGACCAGCCTTTTTAAGTACTGTTTTCAAATGATGAAATATTTCAGCACCCATCTGAATTGCTTGACGAAAGCTTTTAGCCCCCACTGGCATGATCATAAACTCCTGAAAATCGATACTGTTATCGGCATGCGATCCTCCATTCAGAATATTCATCATAGGAATAGGTAAGGTACGGGCATTTACACCACCGATATACCTAAACAACTGCTGATTTGTTTCTTGTGCTGCAGCATGAGCCACTGCGAGGGAAACTCCCAAAATTGCATTGGCACCAAGATTGGCTTTATTTGGAGTACCATCTATTTCGATCATCCGCTGATCAATTTCAACCTGATCGGTTACATAATAGCCATTCAGCTCATCTGATAGTATGTTATTTACATTTTGAACAGCTTTTAATACGCCTTTACCTAAGTAAACACTTTTGTCATTATCACGCAATTCAACGGCTTCATGAACACCAGTTGATGCGCCAGATGGCACAGCAGCGCGACCAACTATACCCGACGTGGTATAAACATCTACTTCAACGGTTGGGTTACCTCTGGAATCCAATATTTGTCTCCCATGAACACTTTGTATTTGACTCATAATTCTATTTTATAATTTACCACGCAAAATTAGACAAAAAAGGTCTGCTATAAAAATCAAAAGAGGCTTTCAAGTATTGAAAGCCTCTTTTTTGAATCTTTTAACGTCTACAAATTTGTAGACGTTAAAAAAAGTACTGTTTAAAACGATTGCGTACCGTTAGTCCTTTAAAGGATCGCTTTCGCTATCTTTTTTAGAATCGTCTGATTTTTTAGAAGGTTGCTCAGGAGCAACTTCCACAGCCTTCTGTTCCTTAGCAGCTACAGCCGTTTCAGGTGAAGCTGTTGCTTTAGCAGTGCTACGACGACGACGCGTCTTTTTCGTTTTCAAGTCGCCCTTTTCGCTCAACATTAACTCATTGAAATCTACAAGCTCAATCATTGCCATATCAGCACTATCACCCAAACGGCGGCCAAGCTTGATAATTCTGGTATAACCACCAGGTCTGTCAGCTACTTTCGGGGAAATCTCACGAAACAGTTCGGTTACAGCCTCTTTATCTTGTAAAAGACTAAACACGGTTCTGCGTGAATGGGTCGTATCCTCTTTAGAACTTGTAATTAAAGGTTCTACGTACGATCTCAATTCTTTTGCCTTGGCCAAGGTAGTATTAATTCTTTTGTGCATAATCAGAGAAGTGGCCATGTTCGACAACATTGCTTTTCGGTGCGAACTATTTCTTCCTAAATGATTAAAACTCTTTCTATGTCTCATCTCGCTTAATCCTTATCTAATTTAAATTTTGCAATATTCATACCGAATTCCAGGCCCTTAGCATCTACAAGCTGATCTAATTCCGCAAGTGATTTTTTTCCAAAGTTTCTAAATTTCAGCAAATCATTTCTATTATAGGCTACCAATTCCCCAAGTGTTTCCACATCAGCCGCTTTGAGGCAGTTTAGGGCTCTAACTGATAAATCAAGATCGACCAAACGCGATTTGAGCAGTTGCCGTATGTGCAAAGTGTTTTCGTCAAACTCTTCATTTACGCTTCTTTCTTCCGTTTCAAGTGTGATCTTTTCATCAGAAAACAACATGAAATGGTGGATTAAGATTTTGGCAGCTTCTTTGAGGGCATCCTTTGGGTGAATAGACCCATCAGTTTGAATATCCATCAAAAGCTTTTCGTAGTCAGTTTTTTGCTCAACGCGATAGTTTTCGACACTAAACTTAACATTCTTGATTGGCGTATGAATTGAATCTATTGCCACAGTACCCAGAAGTGCTTCTGGATCAGAATTTTCTTCAGCTGGCACATACCCACGTCCTTTTGAAATGGTAAGTTCCATACTTAGTTTAACTGATGCATCTAGGTGGCAAACGACTTCTTCAGGATTTAGCACCTGAAAAACGGACAGGAATTTATTTATATCTCCAGCCTTAAAAACTTCTTGATCACCAATAATGATATTGACTTTCTCGCTGAATTCATTTTGTATCTGAGGTTTAAACCGAATTTTTTTCAAATTTAACACGATCTCGGTAACATCTTCAACAACACCTTTTATGGTAGAAAACTCGTGTACTACACCTTCGATTCGAATCGAGGTAATAGCAAATCCTTCGAGTGAGGATAATAAAATTCGTCTGAGGGCATTGCCTATAGTGATTCCGAAGCCCGGTTCCAGAGGTCTGAATTCAAAC
>CAYWNI010000364.1:0-3189 GCA_964459525.1 uncultured Lentimicrobiaceae bacterium
GCTTTATCTGAGGAATCAACATCCAAAACACCTGCCAAAAACAACGGTTGATTGGCAACAATACCAATTGTTTCACCATTTATTCTGGAAAAGCCGATGACAATGTTTTTTGCAAACAACTCTTGAATTTCTAAAAATTCAGAATCGTCAACAACAGCTTTGATTAAATTGCGTACATCGTAGGGTTGTTTTGGGTCGGCGGGCATTGCCTCATCAATCTTGAAGCGTTTTGTCTTGGGCGCTTTTTTTGGAAACTTTTCTGCTTTGTTGATGTTATTCCATGGAATAAAGCTGGCCAGTTGTTTAATCTGGCTAAAGCACTCTTCTTCGCTTTCAGCATAAAAATGGGCATTGCCTGTGAGCTCGCAATGCACCCTAGCTCCACCCAATTCTTCCATTGAGATTTCTTCACCCAGCACCGTTTTTATAACTTCCGGGCCGGTGATAAACATCTTCGTAATTTTCTCAACTGTAAAAACAAAGTCGGTTAATGCTGGCGAGTAAACAGCACCTCCGGCGCAAGGGCCAAGAATTACAGAAATTTGAGGAATTACACCTGATGCCAGTGTATTTCTAAAAAATATTTCACCATATCCGGCGAGTGAGTTCACACCTTCCTGTATACGTGCACCACCAGAGTCGTTGATTCCGATGAGCGGCACCTTCAGTTTTAAGGCGTGATCCATAATTTTAGTGATTTTTTTGGCATGCATCCAGCCCAGTGATCCGCCTGCGACAGTAAAGTCTTGAGCGTAAATACAAACAGGGTGTCCGCTTAAAGTACCCGTTCCGGTGATAACTCCATCTCCCGGAAGGTATTTTTTATGCATGTCAAAATCTTTTCCTGCGTGCTCGACAAACAAGTCGTACTCATGAAACGACTTGGGGTCGAGGAGTGCGATAATTCTCTCTCGAGCAGTGAGTTTTCCAATGGCTTTCTGCTTTTCAATTGCTTTTACGCCACCACCACTTAGCGCATTTTTCATGCGCTTTTTTAGATCAATTGATTTTTCTTTGATGCCCATAACTTAAAATTTGGGATTAACAAAAAAAGAGACAAGTCGTGCTTCAAAGCTTGGTATCTTATCGGAATAACTTATCTCTTAGCTTGCAAATGTAGCCCAAAATACGAAAAAACCAAGTTTATTTTTCTAAAAACCTCCCGGATAAATCTATTATCTTTGTTGCAATCGTTGTAAATAAGCAAATATGTATGTCGAAGAATTAAGGATTATTTGTCTTAAATTGCCTGATGTCACCGATAGTTTTCCGTTTGATGACACAACATTGGTTTTTAAAGTTGGTAACAAAATGTTTGCCCTGCTAAATCTAAAAGGCCAGCTTAGTATTAACTTGAAATGTGATCCTGAAATAGCTATTGACCTACGCGAAAGATACGCTTTTGTTTTGCCAGGATATCACATGAATAAAAAGCTTTGGAATACGATAATTGTTGATCAGTTTACTCCAGACAACCTTGTAATACAATGGGTAAATGATAGTTATAGGTTGATTGTGGAAAGCTTGCCAAAAAAAATTCGTGATGAAATCCCCAAGAAACCTGAGAATTAGCTTCTAGCTACATCCTCCAATGCTTTAATCAAGGCGTTTAGCTGTTTCGCACCAACGAGTTTTTTCGCTGGTTTCCCATCTTTAAAAATGATTATCGTAGGAATACTCCTAATGCCCAATTCAGCGGCGGTTTTTTTGTGCTCGTCGATGTTAAGCTTGGCGATTTTGGCTTTTTCGTGGTACTTATCGGCGAGTTCACTGATGATAGGCCCTTGGATTTTACATGGTACGCACCACGGTGCCCAAAAATCAACCAAAGTTATCCCTGATTTAATCGTTTTCTTAAATGTAGCATCTGTCAACGCGATCAGGTGACTGCTGTCGGGCATGTTTTCCAGATTCTTTAATATCCGAACTCTTTTGTAATAGGCAAAGGCAAGCAACATTACCAGTAAACCAACTGGGATCCAAAAATATAAATTCATGCTATCGTTTTTTTAATTTCATTTAACAATTGATCCTGACTAATTACGGTATTTATATGTTTAAAAATAGCCCCATCTTTTAATAACAGTAAATCAGGTACGCGCGAAACACCAAAATTTTGCGCAAGATATTTGTTGTCATTCACATCAATTGTTGCAAAAGTAACTTCTTCTAACTCGTTTTCAATTTTGTTAAGCATTTGAATTTGAGCTTTACAAGCACTACACCATGGCGCCCAAAAGGAAAGAAGTGTCCACCTAGACTCGCTCAAAAGGGCTGTATTTGTATAGTTTATTTCAATCATTGCTTAAAAAGTAGCAAATATAGAAAGATTTCGATGTGTTTGGGCTTTTGCGTTAAGCAAATAGCCGTACAGATTCTTGCTGCACGGCTATTATTATAAGGTGTTAAAATCTGTCGTGAACTATCTGATTTTTGATAATTTACCGACTGAACTGTTTTCAGAGGTTTGTATTTGGTAAAAATAATAACCTGATGGCATACCCGAAGCATTCCATTGAAGTTGATGTTTTCCTTTTTGCAGGGCGGTTTTGTTTACAGAATAAACAACAGCGCCTCTGGCGTCAAAAATAGTGATGGAAACTTCATCTGACTCGTTGAGATTAAATTCAATGTTGACTTCATTCTCAAAAGGATTGGGGTAGCAAACCAACGAACCGATTGCTTCTCTATTCTCTTGAATAGCATCTGTATATCGGTTTGGTTCACCAGGGGTGTAGTCTGGCATTAAATACCAATTAATACTTCCGTCTGCAAAACGACCAAAGGATGTGTCGGCCATTTGTTCGCCATAGGTCAGGCCGTCAACAAATACTTGACCTGGATTCCAGAAGCCAATTTGTTCGCCACTTCCACTAAGTTTGAAGTTTAGGTTGAGTACACTCCAGTCGGGATCGCTATTGGCATAAAACACAATAAAACCCCCTGCTTGAACTGTTACCGAGTCGGGATACATATCAGAAATCTGAAACATTTTTGAAGGATCTGCAAGGTCATCCGAAAGGTAATAACCACCTAGCATAACAGCTTCGGTGCCTGCGTTATAAATTTCGATCCAATCAGGATGATCGCCTTGAGGCCCAGGAATGGCATCATCGTTTGAGGCCATAAATTCATTTATGTAAAGAGAAACAGTTGCTGGAGGGTTAGGGTTAATGTTTGCAGCTCCAG
>CAYWNI010000365.1:0-3186 GCA_964459525.1 uncultured Lentimicrobiaceae bacterium
GCGAGGACGATGTTTTTCTAGGGCCATCGATGGTGTTTACCAACGTGGTTAATCCGCGCAGTGCAATAAACCGCAAAGGACAATATACCCAAACGATTGTAAAAAAAGGCGTAAGTATTGGTGCTAACGCCACCATTGTTTGCGGGCACGACATCGGCGAATATTCATTTATAGGCGCCGGCGCGGTAGTAACCAAAGAAGTACTCCCCTACGCCCTAGTAGTCGGCAACCCGGCAAAACACATTGGCTGGATGAGCGAATACGGACACAGGTTGCATTTCAACGACCAAGGGCTGGCCACTTGCCCCGAAAGCCAGGAGAAATACCGTCTCGAAAATGGCCGGGTAGGTAAAATTAGCGGGTAACTGAAGAATAGCTTAACTTGATAGGCTTTCACTTTAGCACCAAATATCATAACTCGGCATTTTAATGATTCAAACTGCTTTGTTTGGCTGTTACCATTTGGTTTCGTAGCTTTGCGCTCTGACAATCAACCCCTGAACTCAATGAAAAAAACTTCCGTAATAAACTACACTACCGCCGAGCTGGAAGGCGAACTAAAATACCTACAACTGCTTGCCGAATCTTTCCCGAATGTGCAATCGGCTTCTACCGAAATTATCAACCTCGAAGCCATACTGAACCTGCCCAAGGGAACCGAGCATTTTCTCTCGGATATCCATGGCGAATACGATACATTTAGTCATGTGTTGGCCAACGCTTCAGGCGTTGTTAAGCGTAAAATTGAAGAGGTTTTTAGTAAAACACTCCGAAAAAAAGAAAAAGACCTGTTAGCCACCTTGATATACTATCCCGAAGAAAAGCTGAGTCAGGTAAAAAAAGAGGAGGAAGACATAAACGAGTGGTATAGCATCACCCTCCAGCGGCTGGCTAAAGTTGCCAGGGCGTCGGCCTCAAAATATACCCGCTCAAAAGTGCGTAAGGCCATGCCCAAAGATTTTGCCTACATTATTGATGAGCTACTAAACGAGAGCGGCGACGATAAAGAGGAATACTTTGAGGCCATTATCAATTCGATTATCAGCATTTCGCGGGCCGAGGCTTTTATCATTGCCATCTGCGAATTTATCCAACGACTGCTCATCGACCGCCTACATATTATTGGCGACATTTACGACAGAGGTCCCGCACCCGAAAAAGTAATGGACGGGCTAATGACCTACCACAGCGTGGATGTGCAATGGGGCAATCACGACATTATCTGGATGGGTGCCGCAAGTGGCAATCAGGCACTTATTGCCAATGTAATCCGCATTTCGCTGCGCTACAACAACCAGGACACCCTCGAAGATGCTTACGGCATAAACCTGTTTCCCCTGGCCAAATTTGCCATGGAAACCTACAAAAACGACCCTTGTGACTTATTTGCACCCAAAACGGAAGCCAAAGGCACCGACATTGAACTGGTGAAGCAAATGCAAAAAGCCATTTCAATTATACAGTTTAAACTCGAAGGACAGGCTATTTTAAGGAATCCACATTACAACATGAACGACCGCCTGATCCTTGATCAGGTTGACTACAAAAAAGGCACCATCAACATCGGCGGAGTAGCGCACGAATTGCTCGATAAAAAATTCCCCACCATCGACCCGGCCAACCCCTTTAAGCTATCGAAAAAAGAAGCCGAGCTGATGGAAAAAATCACAGCCAGCTTTCGCAGCAGTCAGCGGCTACAAAAACACATTAACTTCTTGTATACCAACGGCAGCATGTACCTTACCTACAATTCAAACCTGCTGTATCATGGCTGCATACCTATGGATGAAAAAGGCAATTTCGCCACCTTTGAAATTGAAGGTAAGAAATACAATGGGAAAGCCCTCTGCGACAACTTCGACCGGGTTGCCCGAAAAGGGTATTATCAAAGCACCTCAAACGGGCATAGCGATGAAGCGCTAGACTACATGTGGTACCTGTGGTGCGGCCCCCTTTCGCCGCTGTACGGAAAAACCAAAATGGCTACCTTTGAGCGCTATTTTGTTGCCGACAAGGCCACACATACCGAAAACAGAAACCCCTATTACAAACTGGCTTTCGAGCAAGAAAAGTATTGCAATAACATCCTCGAAGAGTTTAAACTAAATCCAAAATCGGCCCATATTGTCAATGGCCATGTACCGGTAAAAGTCATTAAAGGAGAAAGTCCTATTAAGGCCAACGGCAAACTTTTCGTAATTGACGGCGGCATGTCAATCCCCTACCAGTCGGTTACTGGCGTATCAGGTTACACATTGATTTACAACTCTTACGGCTTGGTGTTGGTAGAGCACCAACCTTTTGAATCGAAAGAAAAAGCAATCAAAGAAGAGTGCGACATCATTTCGAATCGGGTGTTTGTTGAAACCAACGCTGCCCGAAAAAGAGTAAAAGATACTGACAACGGCGTGGTGCTTTTGGAGCAGGTAACTGACCTAAAAATGCTGCTCGCGGCCTTCAGAAAAGGACTTATCAAGGAAAAGAAATAACCAACATGAAGCTGCGCGTATTCAAATTTGGAGGGGCTTTATTAAAAGATGCTGCCGGACTGCGTCAGGTGGTAAGCTTTATGGAAGAATACGCCTGTGAGCCTCTGGTGGTGGTGGTGTCGGCCATAGGCAAAACCACCAATGCCCTCGAAGAGCTTATTAAGCTAAAAGAAGCCAACGATCAGCAAGCATTGCAGCAAAAATATTTTGAATTAAAATCAAAACACCTGCAACTTGCCACTGACCTCTTTCCTGAAGGAAAAACAGACCTCATAAATGCCATAGATGAATACTTCCGTCAGCTATGGGAAACGCTTGAACACCTGCCTAAAAACCGTTTTCAGGCATACGACAGCGTGGTTTCATTTGGCGAGCGCATGGCAGGACTAATCGTTCAGCATGCCGCACAGGCAGCTCCACTGCCGTTACAATACCTGCCCGCGACTGCGCTCATAGCCACCGACAGCAACTATACCAACGCACACATCAACTGGGAAAAGTCGGCGGTTGCGGCCGAAAAAGAGATCATGCCTCTGCTAAAATCGGGGCAAATTGTGCTTACCCAGGGATTTATAGGCGCCGATGATCATGGCCAAATTACCACACTTGGGCGCGAAGGCTCTGACTTCACGGCTGCCATCCTTGCCTACCTGCTTCACGCCGACGAAGTAACCATTTGGAAAGATGTGCCCGGGTT
>CAYWNI010000366.1:0-2167 GCA_964459525.1 uncultured Lentimicrobiaceae bacterium
GGCCCTGATTTGCTCGTTGCGCCGATTTTATCAGCGGCACAAGAAATGCGTAAGGTTTATTTACCAGATAACGCTGATTGGTATTGCTTTTGGGACAATAACAAAAGTATTGGAGGGCAAACCGTTGCTATTCCTGTCAGCATTTCCAATATTCCGGTGTTTGTGAGGGCAGGCGCTTTTATCGCACAGGCACAACCAGTTAATACCACCGACGATTACGACCCCTCGAAACTTGAAATCACATACTATATGAGCAACCATTTGCAGACAGATTCAGGTGCTGTTTTCTTGGATGATGGTCAGCTCTTTGGTTCTGTTGAAAAAGGTGCTTATCGTTTGATGAAGCTGGAAGCAATACAGGAAAAGGAAGGTCAATCGCTTCGTATTCAGATAGATTCAAAAGGGCAAGGTTATGCAGATGAACCTGATGTTTATGAACTCGACCTCCGCATAGTTGGAGCTGTAAGGAGTTTTAGAGGTCTTCAGGTGCAAAAAACCACGAAAGAGGGTAAAACAACTTTTTTTAAAGTCAAGAGCAAGGAAATAATTACAGAGGAAGGAGTGCAGTCGTATACTTTTATTTGGGATGGTGAACATACCGTGCTTCGGTTTTTAAAATAAGTATTTTTATGGTGGTTCATTATCCTATTGCCATCTAAGAAGTGTTCCAAAGTGTCTATTTGCCTCGTTAAAAACTTGATAGGATTTCTGTAAAATAACTTTTTTGGCAACACTACCTGTGCTTAAACTGAAATTGTTATATTTGTACGCCAAGTAAAAAGTACAATTTCAGCACATTCAAAGGTGTATTGTTGGTGAAACGGTTGCCTGCGAAAGAACAATGGTTATTTTGGCAACTTTGTGTTATGCAGATATTTTGACTGCATTGTTGATTTTGTGCAAGCAGGTTAAAAGTGATCATAAACACACTATAAGAATGCTATGAAACGACAAGTTACCATCAAGGATATTGCAGAGAAACTCGGAATATCAACATCAACCGTATCTAGGGCTTTAAAAGATCATCCAGATATCAGTAAAAAAACCCGGCAGGCGGTTCAGGAATTGTCGAAATTACTTGGGTACAAGCCAAATTTAATTGCATTAAATCTGAAAAATAGCCGAACCAATACAATCGGGTTAATCGTTCCTGAGATACAGCACTTTTTTTTCTCCACAATTATAAACGGAATAGAGGAGGTAGCCTACCAAAACAATTACAATGTGTTGGTTGTGCAGTCTAACGAGTCATATTTGCGGGAAGTGCTTAACACGCAAACTTTGCTCGCCAATCGTGTTGATGGCATGCTTGTTTCGTTTGCAAAAGAAACCAAAGATTTTTCTCATTTTCAGCAGGTAATCGACAACGAAATCCCGATGGTTTTTTACGATAGGGTATTGGATGATTTTCATGCCGATTCGGTGATGGTTGACGATTATTCAGGGGCTTACAATGCTGTAAACCATTTGATTAATAAAGGCTGTAAACGTATTGCCTGCTATACTTCTCCCCAAAATCTTATTCTTAGCCAAAAGCGGGTTGAAGGATATAAAAATGCATTGCTTCACCACAACATTGCTTTCGACAGTAACCTGCTTTATGCGTGTGATACCTATGAAGCTGCAATGAAAATTTCGACCAGTATTTTAAAAAAGGTAGATCGTCCTGATGGTATTTTTTGTGTAAATGATCTTACCGCTGTGGGTGTAATTAAGGTGGCCCGCAAGCTAAATTTGAATATCCCGAATGATTTAAAAGTAATCGGATTTGAAAATAGCAAAAGCGCAGAGATTTGCGAACCTGAGTTGTCGTCGGTCGATCAGTTTGGTTATGAGCTAGGCAAAAAGGCTGCCAGTATACTGCTCGAGAGAATTAAGGGCAATGTTTTCGACTATGAACCAAAAAAACATGTGTTAAAAACGAAATTGATCATACGCGAATCTAGCTAAAAGTAATAGGTGTCGCTATTTTTAACGTGTTTTTATTGGTATTTTAGATGCCGGTGCAATCGTTTTAATATTGAAAATCTGATTCTTGCAGATTAATTGATCTTCCCATTAAAAATTTTAACCTTTTTTAAGCGCTGTCAAAACTGATTTTATTTAACTTTACACATTAATTCAAAGAATACTTAATTAACTAAAAAAATTGTATGATGAAAAAATT